>JAPLVO010000008.1 GCA_026397045.1 Patescibacteria group bacterium
TCTAGTTGTAGGCATTATGACCGACTCCTTTGCAGGAGTCTTTTTGATTGGTATGATTGAAGCATGAAGTTTTACTTATCCTCATTTAAGTTTGGTAAAGAAAAAGACCAGCTCAAACTACTAGCTCCAAAGGGTAGGATTGCTATCATTGCTAATGCTCTAGACTTTCGTGATGCCGACGATGAACAAACTGCAAGGAGCCTTGATAATAAGGTCGAACGACTTGAGCAGCTTGGGCTACAACCAGTAGTTGTAGACTTAAAAGAATACTTCGGCAGAGAGAATGATCTGCAAAAGTTAATCGAAGAGATTGGCGCCGTATTTGTGCTCGGTGGAAATGTGTTTGTCTTACGGCAAGCGATGAAGTTGAGTGGCCTAGACAACATCCTCATTGAGCTTAATGCTGACCCCGACTTTCTATATTCAGGCTACAGTGCTGCTGGCTGTGTATTGGCTCCGACGCTTGAACCCTACAAAGTTGTTGGAGATGCCACGATTACTCCCTATGAAGAATTGGACGAGGTTATATGGGAGGGGCTAAACTTAGTAGACTTCGCTTTCATGCCCCATTGGCAGTCTGACCACCCAGAGACTGAGGCTATCAACCAAGGAATTGAGTATTGCAAAGATCACGATATAAAGTTTAAGGCTGTTCAAGACGGTGACGTGCTGATATTTAATAGCTGAGTCGCTATTGCCGCCACATGGAATCAAATTGTAGGCATTATGACCGACTCCTTTGCGGGAGTCTTTTTTTGTTGGTATGATAAGCGAATGACAAATGCTGAAATTACTACCAAAGTAGCGAACCAAATATGTGTCGGCAAGAACAAAGTCGACCACCCTTACGTTATCGTACTTATGGGGCTTCAGTACTCAGGTAAATCTTACCTGGCAGAGAAAATTAAAGAACATAATTTTGCGCACTTTTGGGCTACGACAATAAAGAAAGACTACGGCATTGAGAACCCAGACATGGTTGAAGTCGCAGCATCAGTCTTAGAAGAAGCAGTGAGAAACAAATACAATATTGTGCTCGACTATGTTAATCATAAACATGCGGTTAGAAAACACTTTCAAGAGATCAGTGAACAACTTGGTGCTGAATACAGAGTGATCTTTCTTGACACTCCTAAGGACGAGCGGTTACGGCGTCGTGAACAAAATGTTGAGCATGGCGATATTAATGGCAGAAGGATCATCAGCCTAGAACAAATGAAAGAATTTGAAGATGCGTTTGAGCCACCTCACGACGATGAGCCGACAACTCGCCTAAAGACTCAAGCAGAGATAGATAGCTTTATTGCATCCCTTTAGCTTTACTTGCTATTGGCACTACTCCGCCAGCTGGCGGAGGCCCTCCAAAACGATGATTTTAGCGGGCTACCTAAAGAACTCTTTTTGGTTTTGTAATTCTAGCATCAATGCTTTGCAAGCTGCCTATACTCGTAGCTTCGACCTACAACTACAGCTCGCCGCGTGGTAAGATACGAACATAAAAGGCACAAACTACAATGAAGCTATTTCGCTACCGCAAACCATCATTTCGCACCCTCACCGGCTACACCCGCGTAAGCAGAAGGGCCCGCCGAAGCCTAGGCATTAGTCAGTTTCAGGCGGTGACTAAACCAAGCCGAATCAAACAAAATCTCAAGCAGCGGGCCGGACTATATTCAGCACCAGTCAGAGTCGCGCGCCAAACCAGCAAGGGCAAGTTTGCGAGCTTTTTGGGTTTGTTTAAGTAGCTACTTGTAGATTATAAAATTATGCCTTGCTATATGAGAACTAGAGTAGCTAGCCATTGCTATTGTGAAACTGCCAAATACCCAATAAGATTATAAATAGAGAGGTAATATGCTAAGCGCAAAAAATATTGAATTTGAATATGGTAATACACAAGTGCTGCGTAGCACCTCATTTTCTGTGAGCGAAGGCGAGAAGATTGCACTTGTGGGCCCTAACGGTGTTGGCAAATCAACACTTCTTAAGATAATGGGTGACGTACTGCAGCCCTCTAGCGGAAACATCTTACATCCTAAAAATCTCAACATTGGCTACATGCCACAAGAAATTGATAGCTATCAAGATATGACAGGGGCTGACTTTCTTAGTGAGATTACTGGTGTAAGTAAGGCCCTAAGTGATCTTGAAGCTGCTACTGCCCAGTATGCAGCAATGCAGTCATCTGCCAGCCAGGATTTGTATCAAGAAGCATATGAGAGAGTTGAGTCACTTCAGGCCTACACGCTTAGCGAAAGAATCACCAAGCCATTAGCAAGAGTTGGGCTAGAGACTTCAGTACTTGATAAAAAAATAAGTGAGCTTTCTGGCGGGCAAAAGACTAAACTAGCCCTGTCTGCTATTTTACTTTCGAATTTCGATATATTTTTACTAGATGAGCCCACCAATAATCTAGATATGCTTGGCTTGAATATTCTAGAAGATTTTATTAAGAAATCTGGCTCGGCATTTGTTATGGTTTCTCACGATAGGTGGTTTATAAAAAGTACTTGCAAAAAAGTAGCAGAACTTTTGCCTAGCGGTGACATCAAGCTCTACACACTTGGCTATGACGAGTACATACAGTCGAGAAGAAAAGAACTAGAATCTGCTGAGCAGGCTCATGAAGACTATACAGAAGAAAAAAAACGTCTTGAAGTGTCAGCCAGAGATAGAGCCATGAATGCACGATCTGCTGCCAATAATAGCGTCTCGTCTGATAATGATAAGGTAGGTACAGACTACAGGAAAGAAAAAGCAGCAAACACGTATGCTAAGGCCGCCTCTGCAATAAGCACTAGACTTGATCAACTACATAAGCCAGATAAGCCTGTAAAAGAGATTGACCTGAATTTTAGATTTACTGTTACAAATGTAAAATTACCGCCGGTAGCCGCTACCGTGAACGGCGCCGTTGTTGAATTTGGTACCGTGATACTCGGCCCTTACAGCTTAGTAATTAATACCGGCCAAAAGATAGTTATTATCGGCCCCAATGCTGGAGGTAAATCTAGCTTTATTAAGCTCTTGGCGGGAGTGGTAAGGCCCACAGACGGCTCTATAAATATATCTAATGGTATGACAATTGGCTATATCGACCAAGACTTTAGCTTTAGTGAGCCAGATAAATCGGTTCTTGATAATATTATCAGAGATACTGGCTCAACTAATTCTGAGATCTATAATCTTTTGGCGAGATTTAACATCAAAAAAGAAAAGGCTGACTCACTACCTCATGCATTGAGCCCTGGCCAGCGGGTAAGAGCGCTATTGGCTGGTGTTGTGGCGCGTGGTGCAAACTTTCTTATTCTAGATGAGCCTACCAACCATCTAGATATACCGGCAAGCAATGAACTGCAAAGCGCACTCAAAGAATATGACGGCACTATTGTGGTTGTGACTCACGATAGGGAGTTGATTGAGGCCCTTGGGGATAAGAAGATAGTTGTAATTGACAAAGGTAAGATTCTCACGGGTAATGAAGAAAAAGAGTATACAAATGAGTCTAATATAAATTAACCACAGCAAAGGCTGTGTTTTTTTATGATTAATATTTGCCGGGTATATGGGCCATATAGTAAGTCAACGCGATACTTATTCTAATGTGATTAGGTGCCCGGCTAACTTCTAGACCGTATTGTTATCATTTGGGGTTATAGGTGGCTGAGGAGTTGCGGCTGGTTCAATTGGCGGCTGAGTGGGGGCGGGAGCTGGCGTAGGGGCAGCGGGGTTTGGTGCATAGACTTGAGGTGCGATGGGCGCCGCAGTGAGAGGTGGTACAGGAACAGGTACAGGAACAGGAACGGGTGATATTTCTGTGGGCGTTGGTGAAACAGCTGGCCCTGGCGCAAAGACTTGAGGTGTTGCTGGTGGCTGTGGGGGTGATGCTGGTACTACTGCAGGGCTTGGTGGCGCCTGAGGGCCGTTACCAGTATCTGCGACAAGCTGTTTATTTGATTTGTGACTACCTTTAAGAAGATAGAAAGTTAAGCCACCTCCAGCAAAAACTAACACTACAAAACCAAATATTCCTACATAAATAAGCGTAGAGGCAGAATCAAAACTAGCACTTTTGTCTTCTGCTGAGCCAACTTTTGATTCTGCTAGCGCCTGCATGTTGGCAGCTAAATAATGTGCCGGGTAGTCTTTTTGAACAGCCTTAAAAGATGATACGGCCGATTTATAGTTACTATTTAGGTAGGCATCTAGCCCATCTGACCATTGATTTGTGATTTTGCTAGTGTCGTCGAACTTAACTTTCTTACTAGCAGCTAGTGCCGTGAGATCGGCGATATCTCGGGCGGTGCCAGAACCAAAACATTTATTATCGGGACACTCCAGTGTGCCATAAGTATTAAGACCTATTTGAAGCCCCTTATCATTAAAAGCAGGGCCGCCACTGTTTCCTTGGGCAATCGGTACAGTTGTTTGTAACAGAACTTTATTACTAATTTCTTCAATAGCTACAGCCACTCCTTGGGTGACCGTAGGCTTGGTTTTGCTGTCCTTGGTGTCTAAGCCACCATCTACAAAACCAGGGTAGCCCATGGCAGTCAATTCTGATCCTTCACTAATCTCGCGAATTGAGCCTATTTTAACAACCGGGTATTTGCCCTCGATTTTTAATATTGCTACATCAGAAGAGGTGCTCTTATAAATATCAGTCTGGCCTGAACCCTCTTCGCCTTTCTGAGGTACATAATCTTGACCAATATATTTTGCAGGTACAATAGTACTGCTTTCTTGAATACTAAGACGATCATTTTGATTGTTAATTTTCATAGGCTCTGTGCCAAGCTGAACATAGTAGCGGGGCTCATCTTTATTGATTTTTATAACTTCTACAGGTATTTTTTTAATAAATGCACTAATGAATTGATAGATATCTATTTTCCCAGATTCTAGCTGGTCATATAGCGAATCTAGCTCGAATTTACTTAAATAGCCAGATTTTACAAGGTATGTTAGTAGTTCGTTAATTCGAGCTTTGGCCTCTTCTTTGCTCTTCGACTCCACTATGTATCCAGACAGCAGGTCTGTAGTGCTGACGGTCACTACGTGTCCGTTTGTGGCCACATAGCCATCTTCAGAAACTATAGAGCCGCTGCCAATACCACCGCTGCAAACATTTTTTAAGGTAATTGAAGGCTGGGCTTTACTAGATGGCAGCTCGATATCGGCACACCTTAAAGATGATATACGCACTACTGCAGGCTGGTTTTTTAAGATAACATTGAAAACTGATTCTGGGTTGATAGCAAAAGGTGTATTGCTAGTTTCTTGATCGAGTGTAGTTTCTGCTGAACCCACCGCGAGAAGTTTGTTTTTTCCTGCCATTGCAAGCTTACCTGCATCAAAATTTTCGTAAACCAGCGTCTTTATTACAGATTCATAAATTTTGACTTCATCTGTTTTTGAATCTATAGATTTATAAATAGTAATTACATAAGGACGGTCATTTTGTACTGTTAGATATACTGTGTTTCGATCTGTGATTTCTAACTCACCAATTTTTTTGGCATTAGTAAAAACTATTTTTTTGTATTCAAAGCCATTTATTGTGAGCGCTTCTGGGCTAGAGGCAGACCAGCCATCTTCAGCTTTATAATTACGCCCAGAGTACCTAACTAGTGCATCAATCTTTTGCTCGCCAGCGGCTACTTTGTTATCCCAGAATGATTTACGAATATTGCTAATTATAGTTAGATTAGAGCTAGTTGAATAAGTGTTTTCCTTAGTGATTGGAAAAAAAATCTTAACAAGTGAGTAGGGTCTTCTTTCTGAAAGTTCACTTCCTTCATATGACATCCCAGTTATATAGCTGTCTGTAGAGCTAGCATCAGTTACCTGACCTTCTGCTACTAGAGTACTTGGGTCATAGTTTAGTGTGAAACCAAATGAGGAATCTATTTTGGCGGTCTTACTTATGTTTAGCTCGCCAGACTTACCGCCAAGTGTGTTGATAGCATCATCAATGTTATTTTTGATGCTGGAACTATTTTTGCTCAAATATCTTTTACTGATAAAGGCATAGCTAGCTACGCTAATTGCCAAAACAAGCATCAGTACGATAATGGTAGCTAGCAATGATTTGCTGAGCTTGTGTGATTTGTGGGGGCTAGAGGTTAGTCTTTTAAGGCCAGACAGCTTGTCGGGATGAACGGTAGCTTTATGGGATTTTTTAGACTTAGATTTAGATTTAAACATATTGGTAACTTAGCTCTTATGATAGCATACCCATCATCACAGTTTGTGAATACTAGCTATTATTTTGTTAAGCTATAACATAAGTGGTATATTACTAAGCATTCAAGCACAATAACTAAACAAAGGAACTACTAATGCCAGAACCAAGCAAGCCCACCGCCACCTGGCCGACCCACCATACCCGACATAAGAACCACGAAGTGCTACAAGTAAGTATCCTCGCTATATGTGCCGAGGCAGCCCTACCCAACTACCATGGTGCTTTTGAAGGGATAACATTATGAAAAAAAAATATCTCTGGGTGGTCGGTATAGTCGTATTTATATTATTTAGAGTTGCCATACAGTTAACGGGCAATGCATTACCAAATGCCATAGGCTACGACTTGGCAAACCTATTATTCTACGCGATAAATACTCTAGCCATTATTATGGTGGTGATAGGTGCGGTAGTAATTTATTTGGACAGAATACACAAAACTAAAATGCCAGAACCAACTCTACCCACCAAACCAGAACAGTCGCAGCAGCCAGAGTCTCAAGCTCAGCCAGCAGAAGAGCAAATGCCAAAAATACCTACCAATACCAAATCTCGCAAAGCTCTATTTATTGGCATAGGCATAGGAATAGCTGTTTTGGGTTTTGTTGCTTTAGGTTTTGTTGCGCGGATAGCTTGGGATATGTCTAGCAATAAAGCTAATTCTAGTACCCCGGCACCGGCAGCTAAGGTAGATGAGGCAGATTACTTTACCATTAAAGAATGGGGCGTACGCTTCCCTTCAGCAAAGTCAGGGGTGTTCTCTTACGGCCAACCCGAAGATGCTACTACCTATATAACAAATGGAGGTCCTGAAGATCTGCGGGCTGTAAACGTATATGTTTCTGGATTGAGCAATAAGGATAATACATGTGCGCCAGAAAAAGATGGCACTTTTCAGTCTGCAAATATCTACCGGCACAAAGAGCAAAATCCAACAATCAATTATCAGGGTACATACAAATTAAATCCATATTACCAAGTCAAAATTGGTGACTGGTACTATTCTACAAACGGCCTGAGCTATACAGGCCTTTGCTTCGAAGGGATACCAACCATTTCTGGAGACTATATTAAGTTAGTAAATATGTTTAACGAAAATTTCAAAAAGTTAGAGGTATATTAGTTTCGAGTCACTGCTGGCAAGCTTACGAGCTTCTGGGCTGGTTTAAGTAGCTAAATCTATAACATAAGTGGTATATTGCTATACATACAAGCACAATATCTAAACAAAGGAACTAAAATGCCAGAACCAAGCAAGCCCACCGAACCAGAGCAGTCGCCACAGCCAGAGTCTCAAACTCTGCCAGCAGAAGAGCAAGTACCAAAAATACCTACCAATACCAAATCTCGCAAAGCTCTATTTATTGGCATTGGCATAGGCATTGGTATTGGCATAGCTGTTTTGTTACTAATAATTTCAGCATTTGCCCTAGTAATGAGTAATCGAGCTGTAAAACAGCCCGAAATTGTCATGAGTAATACCGACAAAGGCTTACATTCAATAATCGCCAAGATTGGCGACAAAATAGGCGTAGAGGCTAAGCAAGAAGAGGGAACTTATCACCAAGCCTATATGGCACCAGACGGTAGGCAGTATTTTACCGTGAAAAGCGCAGAGCAAAGCTGGAAATACCCAGGCATCACAGAAAATACACCGCCTAGGCCACTTATAAATGATTCTGAATCCACTTACAAAGGCTGTAGGGCGGCCGAGGTAAAAGATGGTGCTAAAGCCAAGCTTGATCAGGCCGTGGCAATATTTGTCGAGTCTGGCTACGAGAAAAAGGGGCCATATTCGTACTCTAGCTACGATGTATTAGACTGCCAGGGCGGCTATGAAGTAAGTAATGAAGCTAATACCTGCTCAGTTGTTACTGAATTATTTTATTCTACTGACGTAGGCGTTAACACTAAATATGAAGATAAAGAGGAGTGGAGCCTGAAAGTTGGCTGCGTAGATACTTCTGAAAGCCAGCTTCTTAGCGAAAAGATTAGTGAATATTACCAGATCAATAATGACATAGGTAGTTTTAGTTATCTAAAAGATTACCCAAAAGATTACCCGAAAGATAAAGCGGTTTTCATACGTCAACCAAAATACATAGAGGACTCGGCTGTTAATGGCTACAAAATAGCAGAGTTTGAAATCGTACAGCCGCCTAATAGATACGTCTACAAAAAAGGCGATGGCAAATGGGTTATTGTAAAATTACCAGACAGCACAGTAGATGATAATGGTGCATGCAAATTTATAAACGCAGACCCAGAGCTCAAGAAGATATTCGAAGGTAAGTGTAACTGAAGCCTCAAAGCGGGCTGGCAAGACGAGCAGTTTAATATTGGTTAGAACAACGGCACAACAGACACATATAACTACGCCCTTAACACAAACTAGAGCTCAACGAACCGTGAGCCCCTACGATAGTTATCGATATCATTTTTAATATAGGCCGGGCTATGCATAGTGCAAGCCAGAGACAGATTCCATATAGCTATTAGTTATACACCTGGTACTGGTGTATGATATTTACATAATTAATAAGGAGTAGTAATGATTTTAAATATATTAGGCTATAGCTTATCGGTAGTATGGTTCACGTTCTTGATTTTTTTGTGGATTATAATTGCACTATGGCCAGCATCAATTGCCAAGCAAAAGGGGCATAGCTTCTTGGGCTGGTTTATAATGAGCCTATTCTTTTGGTGGATTACGCTCTTTATAGCCATATTCTTCCTAAAAGACATATCTAAAGCAAGCGATCGCGAAAGCTAAGCTAACTGCCTAAAAAGTATAGCTCACACTGCTCGATTTGGTGTTGCACTACTCCGACATTCACAATTATTTGTGAATGTCGGTTTTTTATTAGTTTAAAGCCTTGTCGATATCTGACTTATCTAAGTATTTATAACTAAGCCGTGGGTCCAAGTAGTGCCGTGTCCTAAAAAGTTTACCGTCTTTTATTTCGCATACTGAAATCTGTGGGGTTCTGAAAATCTTTCCAGTTTTTTCATCGGGGTAGCTTTCGATGAATTCAACTACAACCGTCTGGGATTCTTCGTCGGCAATAACGTTTTTAAATTCGTATTCGCGACCAGTAGTCTCAAATGCCATATCTATGTATTCCAAAAGCTTTGGCCCCTCGAGCCTTCTAAATACTGTACCGTCATAGTCTTGGGTGATTTCAGTTACGGCAAAATCTGGATGCAGCAGTTCTTGATTGGCTTTGGCATCCTTATTTTTCTCCATCTCAAAAGATTTTAAAACCAGTTCTTTTAATTCTTTAGAATTTAGCATACTTGAATAATAGCAAAATATAGCAATCACTGCACTGATATAAGTGGCTACTTAGTATATAATTATGTTAATGAAAGAAAATATTAAAAATCAAACTAAAATCTGTGCAGTTTGCAAAAAGCCATTTAATAATCGAAAAAAGTGGGCCAGCCGTGGGCAGTGGGAGCAAATAAAATATTGCTCCGAAAAGTGCCGAAATGCTAAAGGCCCAAAGAGCATTATCTGATCGACTATAGCACAGAGAACTTACCTACAGGCAACTCTGATGAAAAGTGTTTCACACGCCGCCTTAATGAGGCTACCGCAGACATTTCCTCGCGGTAAGCATATATAGATCTTTGTATCTTTGCGATAAACCTTAGTAGGACTGGGATATTAAATATTAGGCATTTTAGAGTTCTTGCGAATGTGGAGATTGAATTTAGCTATTAGGCCTTTTTGGTTATTATCGTAGATTTTTTAATAATACCTATGATTGCTCCAGAGCCTACCACGCCCACTATGGTGGCGACAATTATATTTACTACTGGGACGGCGTATAGCGAGAGGATTACGATAGAGCCAATAAGCATCTTAAATGCAGGCTTCTTGGATTTGCGAGCTAGCCTTGAGCCTACGAAGTAGGCGAAAACAGGGCCGCTCAGCATTAGGGTCACAGCCCAGATCGCCAATATCAAACCAGCCAAGGGTATCCCTAAGAATGTTAGGCTTATAATGATGAGCACTAGTGGCACAACTACAAGGTTGAGTAGGCCATAGACAGAGGTGCGTCCGATTTGTTCGTTTATCTGCTTGGTGGCGCGGATGTATAGCCCAGGGAATAAGAATACTGTAGACATTGAGACTATCAGTAGAGATATGAAGAATAACACGAACCCAAATGCTAATGTGGCAAAATCTGGTGCCATAAAGCTCGAATTAGCGGCGCTAGATTTGGATACTTCCCCAGCTACTTTCGAGTTGTTCTCCCTTATTATATCTGAGTTACTCTTATAAGTTACATTACCCCTGATGTCTGCTGTAGGAGATAGCGTGAGGGTACCAAATTGGCCCTTTAGGTCGCGGCCTATTGTTGCGCCCACCACTGCTTTCATGGCATCGATCGTAACATCCCTGCCAATCAGCCCATCAACGGTGATATTGGAGCCAGCAGACCTGAAGTCCTGAGTGATTCGCGCGTTTTGGCTGATGGTGGTATTGGACGAGAGCAGTGTAACGCTACCGTTGACCGAAGAGCTTAAGGTAAAGTTGTTTGCCAGTGCGATCACATCGCCACTTACTTGCCCTGAGATATTAATGTTTTGGCCGGCGCAAATCACATCGCCATTGATATTACCTGAGATAGTGATATCCACACCGGTACAGAATAAATCGCCATTAACAGTGCCGGCTATATTAACCTGGTTACCGTTTGCACTGACCGAAGAGTCGATGGACTCCCCAGCTGGAATATTAGTATAATCTACCGTCGAGCTGTCTTTGGCTTGGGCTGGGTTCGCCAAGATTACTAATGTTAGTGCCGAGAGTACTATGCTTGATAAAACTATTCTTAACTTCATTGAGTCTCCATTTATTTAATTATTTTCCATGATTATACTACTTATGGTTTATGAATCATAGCCCCGACGGCTACAGTTGCCCCGATATCCACCCAAATAAGATACTTATAGAGCTTAAATCTGTTATAATTTGACTTATATGATTCAAGTAATTGATGTATCCAAAACATATGGCAAAAAAGATAACTTATTTACCGCGCTCTATAAGATATTCTTAGAGATCCCTACTGGCTCGACAGTGGCTATAGTTGGCAAATCTGGATCTGGCAAAAGTACTCTGATGCACATTATGAGCGGCCTAGACCACGCTAGTAGTGGTGAGGTTATTATTAATAATAAAAGTTTAGCAGAAATGAGAGATAAGCAAATTGACGCTTTTAGGGCATCCGAGATGAGCTTTATCTTCCAGGCATTTTTTGTAGAAGCTAACCAAACTTGTTTTCAGAATGTAATGCTTCCGCTAGAAATAGCGAAGGTATCTAGGCGCGACAGAAAATCGAAGGTTCTGGCGGCCTTAAAAGCAGTAGGCCTGTCAGATAAATTAGACAGCCAGGCCTCCAAACTTTCTGGCGGTCAAAAACAGCGGCTGGCAATAGCCCGAGCAATCGTAAATAAGCCCAAGATTATCTTCGCCGATGAACCCACGGGCAATCTAGATAGTTCCACCGGCGAGGTAATTATTAAGCTGCTCTTTAGCCTCAATAGAAAGCTCGGCTGCACACTAGTGGTTGTAACTCACGACGAGGATCTGGCTAGACACTGCGACATTCAGGTTAAAATGAAAGATGGAGAAATCGTATCGACCAGTAAGACCACAAAGGAGCCCAGTGTAAAATTAAGGCGCTCAAGGAGCACTAAGCAATGAAGATAAGGGATTTAATAAGGCGATCTGGGCGTAGTCTGAAAAGTGCTAAGGGCCGAACCATACTCACTGCACTGGCTATAGCTGTTGGTACATTTGCACTTAGCCTGACTTTAGCTGCCAGCAATGGCGCTACTACTTATGTGAATAAAATCATCAATGATAACTTCGACCCTAGTGAGCTCATTGTCACCGCTGACGATTCAATTTTTGGCCAAGGCGACAATACTAAGCCCAGGGAGTATGACCCCAGCTTTGGGACTGGTATATCAAACGCCGGTGCAACTACCCAAATAAAAAAGATCACCCAGGCTGATATAAATAAACTATCCGAGGTGGAGGGGGTCGAAAGGGTACGCGAAGACATTACCGTTAATGCCAACTACATCACCAGGGCAGGTGAAAAAAAATATGTAGCCACGATAGCATCATATAATCCTGCCCAAAAACCAGAACTTCTTTCTGGTGATATTGATGAAAATTTCTCTGGCTCAAAAATTATATTGCCAGATGCATATTTGGCGGATCTTGGTTTTGATAGTGCTCAAGAAGCTGTCGGTAAGAAAGTGCTTGCTTCTATTCCTCGAAATATTACTCCAGAACAAATTAGAGCTCAGCTTGCCAGCGGCACCCTGGCTAAGACTCCGGAGGAATTTGCAGCTCAAGCTCAAGCTAACGCAATCGACCAAGAGCTCACAATAGTAGCAGTCTCCAAGAAGCCAACTAGATCTCAGCCCGGTACAGAGCTATATATACTCACACCTATTGAAGAGGCTCGCAGGCTCAACGATCTTAGCCTGGAAGGCACAACTGATTTCCGAACATATAATTTTGTGCTAGTGAAAGTTGAAGATGGCAAAGACCCAGCAAAGCTTAGTGCCGCACAGCAAAAGCTAAAGGACCTCGGGTATCAAGTAAGGAGTGTAAAAGAGACGCAAGAATTCTTGACTAACATTATAGGCGTATTACAGGGAATTGTGGCTGGTTTTGCCTTTATCGCAATAATTGCATCGATTTTTGGCATAATCAACACAATGTATATTTCAGTACTGCAAAGAACTCGCGAAATTGGGCTGATGAAGGCCCTGGGCATGCGCAAGCGCGATATTGGCAGGCTGTTTAGATTTGAGGCTGCTTGGATTGGGTTTTTGGGTGGGGTGGTTGGATCGGCACTGGCCGTCGCACTCGGGCTAAGCCTAAATCCTTGGATCACGAGGCAGCTAAACCTAGGCGAGGGTAATAATATCCTAATATTTAACCCCATACAAATAGCTGTTTTGGTTGGTAGTTTGATGTTTATTTCAATTCTTGCTGGCTGGTTGCCATCCCGTAAAGCAGCCAAGCTAGACCCAATCGAAGCTCTAAGAGCCGAGTAGCAATGAAGGCACTAGGCAATACAGAAACAGGGAATTTGTAATTACGAGATTATGAACTATATAGATCTGATAATACTTATAATTGTGGTGTTTACTGCTTACCGCTGGTACAAAATTGGCTTCGTTAAGACTTTGTTTTTGGTAGCTGGGATTGTGGTAGGTATTTCAATAGGGCTGCTAATTGCACCAATTGCTATGCGGCAATTTAAGTCTGAGCAAATAAAGTTCATTGCTATGCTGCTCTCGATTGGTGGCTGCACGATTGCGATAGGATACTTAGCAGAACTGGCTGGGCACCATATAAATATAAGAATTCAAAAGCCTCAATTACAATCCCTCAACTCAGCTACAGGTGCGGTTTTTAGTTTATTTATTAGTCTTGGGGTGATATGGATTTCTGCAGGGCTCATAGCAGCCAGTCCGATTATATCCCTTAATAGGCAGATCCAAGACTCTGGCGTAATTCAATTTATGAATAAGAATCTTCCTGCCACTCCAGTGGTTATTGGTAGGCTCGGAGCACTAATTGCTCCTCTAGACTTCCCTAGGGTGTTTATTGGTACCCCGCCTAAGCTAGCAGATCCGGTGATACCAGCTGGCTCTGATATTTTAAAATCTGCCATACAAAAGGCTGGGCTTTCGACTGTTAAAGTAGAGTCCGTTGGCTGTGGGGTTATTTCTTCTGGATCTGGTTTCGTAGCAGGAGATGGCTTGATAGCCACTAATGCTCATGTTGTGAGTGGTGCAAATTCCGTCACGATAATTGACACCAATAGCACCTTCCCAGCTAAAGTTGTCTACTTTGATCCGTCAATGGATATCGCAATTCTCCGAACCGAAGTCTTAAAAGCACCAGTTCTAAATATCTCGACAAAAATATATTCAAGGGGGCAGGAAGCAGTGGTTTTAGGTTTCCCCGGTGGTGGTGATTTTAGGGCAGAGCCAGTCGGTATATCCCGTTCGCTCAAGGCTAGGGGGCTAGACATATACGGCGAGAAGCCTGTCGAAAGGGAGGTATATGAGTTCATAGGTAGAGTGGTGCAGGGCAACTCAGGCGGGCCTATTGTCCTCGCTGATGGAACTGTGATTGGTATGGTTTTCGCATCGGCCCAAAATGATCCCGGCTTTGGCTATGGCCTTAATGGTCAAGAAATAGCCTCGGCCCTAGCAGGCATTAGTCCCAATGAGGTTAGCACTCAGAAGTGCTACTAAGAGAACACTGAGCGGCTATGAATAAATAGCTTATCAATGTATAATATAAATTCATGAAATACGCGTTCGAACTAAAAAATGTAAAAAAATATTATGGCAAAGTAGTAGCCCTAGACGGCGTGACTCTGCGCGCTGAAGAAGGTAAGGTCTATGGGATGCTAGGGCCTAACGGCGCTGGAAAAACAACGATCGTAAAAATGCTTAGTACTCTTATTGAGCCCGACGACGGCGTTGCCACAGTGGCTGGTATAGATATTAGCCTAGACCCGACTAGTGTTCGTAAAACAATCGGACTGGCCGGGCAGTTCGCCGCTATCGACGAATTTTTAACAGGGCGAGAAAATATTTACATGGTGGGCCTTTTGTACGGCTTGAAAGCCAAGGAATCTAAAAAGCGCACCACAGATATTTTGGAACGGCTTAACCTAACGGACGCGGCCGATCGGCAGGTCAAGACCTACTCTGGGGGAATGCGCCGACGCCTAGACCTCGGAGCTAGCCTGGTGGGACACCCAAAGATTTTATTCCTAGACGAGCCAACTACCGGCCTAGACCCTCGCACTCGCAAAGAACTCTGGGAGATTATTCGCGACCTGGCAAAAGATGGCACTAGCATACTACTAACTACCCAGTACTTAGAAGAAGCCGACGAGCTGGCTGACAAGATTGCCGTAATTGATTATGGCAAGGTGATAGCCGAAGGTACTAGTGCGCAGCTAAAAGCCAAGCTCGGCGGCGACTTGGTGGAGTTCGAAATGACTAATGAGCACGACTACCGCAAGGCGCTGGAGGCTACAAAGGCTGTCAGTAAGGCCATTAAGAGTGATGACATTGAACTAACGATTAAAATACCCGTCAAGCATAGTGCGACTGATTTATTAAAAATTACCCAAATTGTAGACCGAGCTGGTGTAAAACCGCAAAATATTTCACTCCACAAACCAACTCTCGATGATGTTTTCTTGGCTATTACCGGCAAAAAGCCAAAGCACAAGCTTCCTAAAAAACCTAGAAGGGGAAAGCAATAATGACAACTGTAATGGCAGGCTTTAGAGACGGCTGGATTGTGACAAGGCGTAATCTCTTGCGCTATACGCGCTTGCCGCAGCTAGTGGTGATTTCGTCTATACAGCCGATAATGTTCTTGACGCTATTTAATTTTGTTTTTGGAGGCGCCATAGGCACAACTGTTCCTGGCGGCGGGCCGTATATTAATTTCCTCTTGCCGGGAATTTTAGTACAAACTATTTTATTTGGATCACTTCAGACTGGTGTTGGGCTATCTCGCGATCTAAATGCCGGCATTATAGATAGGTTTCGCAGCCTTCCAATGAGCCGCAGCGCTGTACTTACGGGGCGAACTTCGGCCGATATTATCCGTAGCTCACTAGTTGCGATGATACTTCTTGGTATGGGATATGTGTATGGCTTTAGATTTCAAAATGGCGCTGGTAATGCAGTCATAATGATTGCATCAATCCTAGCCTTTGGTTATGCCTTTTCCTGGATTGCAGCGTTTGTGGGACTGGCAGTAAAAGACGAAGAAACCGCCCAGCTAGCCGGCTTTTTATTTATATTTCCGCTTACTTTTGCCAGTGCTACATTTGTACCGACAGAAACTATGCCTCATTGGTTACAAGTTTTTGCCAATAACCAGCCAGTGACTTTTGCAGTCACGGCGGCAAGGCATTTTGCCCTTGGAACTCCATCAGGGGGTGCCGAGTGGAAGCTGTTACTTTGGATTGTTGGCATTTTACTAGTCTTTGTACCTCTTTCAGTATTTTTCTACAAGAAAAGAAGCTAGCTTGCCTGATGAGTTTATGCTTCGACAAGAGCTAAACCAGCGGCTTAAAGCCAGGCCAAATTCTCAAATAAGACCAAATTGAGTTAGCTTCTGTTACAGACAAATTGATTCGAAGACATCTGTGTCAAATACTCATGGATATTAGAACTACTTAGCGATATTAATCGGGTTGGTATTCAAAAGCGTGTCTAAACGCAAGCTCCGATAGGTTTGTGACTGGGCCTCAGAATCTGGCCCTGGCTGCTGGACGCCTGGGTCCTCCGACGAGGTAAAGGCGCTATCTAAGATAGTTTCTAAAGAAATAGCGTTGTCAGGGGCTACTATAGTGGTTGGTTTGGCGGTTTGGATTATCTCGGAGCTAAAATCTAGGAAATCTGTAGGATTGCTTGTATCTGTTTGTTTTAGCTTTATTTTGGTAAATAATCGACTGCTTTTATTGACCCATACTTCGAATTCAGTCTTTCCTGTCTGGGCTTCGTCGGTTTGGGCTGAATTGTCCCCAAAAAAATCATCTATATCTTGCTGCTGAATATTACACTCGGACTTTATTTCTGAAAATGATTTAAGAGCCACCATTTCCTTTGCAAAGGAAGTTAGATTTTTTTGATTAAAATTAATTTTGTAGTGGAAGCTGCTTTGACCTAAAATATCTTCGCTTGGGAGGTCGGCGATGCTCGAAACAAATGGGTTTTTACTGTAGAGCTTTCTGATGGTACCTTCGTCTGTTTTGCTAATTCTTAAATTCTTAAATGCTGCGCTGCATTTGTCGGAATCTATTTGGGAAATAAGCCCTTCGTTTTCAAGAGTGTCACCACCAAACTTAATCCATTGGCCATCGAGCTTTCTAATGGTGGGGAGGCTTTGATTTAGAGAATCCTTCAAGGCTGGATCTGAAGCAGCAACTAGGGTGAGGCTTTTCTCTAAATTAACTAGCTTGAAATAGATTTCTTTATCAGATATCGTTATTGCGTTTACTTTTAGCGTGAACTTACTAGCCCCTAGCGAGACAGAAAGATCGGAGACATTACTGGTGTTGTTTTCAGCTGTCTTGGTATCTATTTTAGCTTCTAATTTAAGGTTGTCCGCATCCTTCTGATAATAAATAATCTTGGTATTAGATGAAAAAGACTTTCTGGCCAGTGTTGCTACAACTGTATTGGTGACTGCATCAGCGAGAACCTTTTCGGGCCGACTATTAATATAGCCGATACCAAAATATGAACCAATTATTATAATAAATACTATAACAACTGGCACCACTATCAGCCATCGTTTCGACTTGACGGCCGGATTGCTGTAGGCGTATGGATCGCCACCAGGCATAGCCTGTGGTTGTTGCTGGCTAGTGGGCTGAAAAGGTATTGTAGGCAGAGGGGCCTGAGGAATAAAATCAGGAGAGGCTGGAGGTGTTGGCCTACTTGGGTTTTGGAAAGTATTTGAGTTGCTAGAAAGCGGGTCCATGGAGGGTGCTGGAGGGACAGGAGATTGGGGTGGCCGTATAGGGGGTGTTTGTTGGTTAGGAGGCATAGTAGTTATGCTTTAGTATACAGCCCAAGAATTAAAACATCAAATCTTAATATTAAAATTCGGCTTTTTTGGGCAATTTGAGTTCTATATTTCCTTCAAGTGGAAGATCGGGCGTGTCATCAATGCATTCATCGAGTTGCTTTTTGAGCTGCTTTTTATCGATATTTTGACCAATAAACACTAGCTCCGTAAGCGGCTTGGTATCCCAATTCTCCCAGACTAACTCAGGCCTGACCCCAACTAATTGGAAGATGTATTTTCTGGAATGGCCCTTGAGTCCGAAATCGATTATACCCTTGGCTCGGTAAATATTTGTAGGTAACTTGCGATTTACGAATTCCTGAAACTTCATAGGATGAAGTGGCTGCTGGGATGTCCATGAATAGGTCGTGTAGAGCTCATGTACATGGTCAGAGTGGTCGTGGTCGTGGTCGTGGTCGTGATCTTCTTTTTCATTCGGATGTACTATTGCTTTAGTTTTATACAGATCCTGATCTAGTATTAGACGGACATCTATTTCGCCCTTAACAGATTCTAAAATTCTTACCCTAGGATTAAAGCCCAGGACCAGTTGGTTTATTTCTTTGACCTTAGAACTAGGGACCAAATCCACTTTATTTATTATTACAAAATCACAGAATAAAACTTGATCACGGGCGATATTGTGCTCAGTTGCATTTTTTTCTAGATTCTCGGCGTCAATTACCGTAACGATACCATCCAAACGAACGCTATGGCCTAAAGAAGTCCTTAGTGTCATCGCCAAATCACGCGGCTCGGCTAGGCCTGATGCCTCAATAATGATGTAATCTATGTTGCTGCCTTCATAGACGAACTGATCGATTGCCTCCTGCAAATCTAGAGTCTTGAGACTGCAGCAGATACATCCGCTGGTAAGTTCGAGGCGCTTATCGGTCTTACTCTTAATAAGTTTGCTATCGATATTTATATCCCCAAAGTCATTCACTACAACGCCAATATTCATTCCCTCATTGTGCGTGAGTATGTAATTTAAGAGGGTAGTCTTGCCTGATCCTAAGAATCCTTGCAGAACGGTGATTGGGATTTTGTTAAATTCGATTAATGGCTTGCTCATGATGTATAATCAATTATAACAGGAGGTAGCATGGATTTAAAACTTATTCATAAACAAAAAATAGCGAGCGATAGCTGGGAGTTGATTTTTGACAAGCCCGAGGGGTTCTTTTATGAGCCGGGGCAATTTATAGAAATTAATTTAGAGCACCCTAACCCAGACGACAGAGGATTCAAGCGCTGGTTCACATTATCAAGCTCACCAACCGAGAGCGATTTGATGGTGACATCGAGATTAGTAGATAAACATTCAACTTTCAAGGATGCTCTATTTAAGCTAAAGGCAGGTGATAGTATTAAGGCTTCCGAGCCTATGGGAAAATTCACTTTGCCTACAGATATAACCAAAAAGATAGTCTGGATTGCGGGCGGAATAGGCATTACGCCATTTAGATCCCAGATGAAGTTCTTATTAGATAACCAAGAAAGTCGCGATGTAACATTGATTTATTCTAATCGAAGCCTAAAAGATGTGTGCTTCCAGGACTTGTGGGATGAAGCTCAAAAGAATCTACCTAATTTCAAGTATGTTCAGACATTGGTAGATGAAATACCAAGTGACTGGCAGGCCGAAAAGGGTTTTGTAGATGGGCCGATGCTTGAAAGAGTAATTACAAATTTGGACGAATGCGAATTCTTCATTTCGGGCCCAGAACCGATGGTCGAAGCGTTTAAGCCAATCCTAACTGGTAAGGGTATAGAGGAAAAGTATATTCATCAAGATTGGTTCCCGAACTACACCGAAAAGTATTAGCTAGAAAACTTTAAGCTATTCTGGTTATGTTATAATAATAGAAGTGGCAAACTTACAAACTACAGATAAAAACTACATAAACTTAGCCCCTTTAACGGCCCTATTCCACGCTCTGGTCGCATTCTTTGTTTTGACACTATTCATATTTAATGTCGATATCGCAAATAAAACAGCCCTTGCAGTTATCCTGATGTTTATTGTTATCTCGGGGCTAGCTTATAACTTTTTATTAGTAGGCTGGGTGGCCAGCAAGAGCGGACTACTATCTAAATACTTTCAGCTGCTATTTATAGTTATAGAACTTGTTGTGATAGTCTACTTTACCGGCGGATTAAACTCTGCTTGGTATAATGTCTTTTTGATGCTCATAATCGGCTGCTCAGTACTTGGATTAGGGGCTTTTTATATAAATATAGGTATTGTGACGGCTTTTTATATAGTTATGATAGTGGTCAAGCTTATATCCAGCACTGCTACTGAGTTTAATTTTAGCTCATTTCCTGCCACTATTTCGGCCCTAGTGTTTGCGGGCATGGTGGCATATGCTTCAGATAACTATCGTAGAACTACAGAGTTAACTGAGCAAATTTCCAGCCAGCTTGACCATGCGAAGCTAACGGAACGCCTGATGCTGGCTGCCATCGCTGACCCGGTGATTGGCATAGATTCTGACCGAAATATAATATTAATGAATGAAGCAGCCCAAACCCTTAGCGGTTGGGATATGCACGATGCTCTCGATCTGCCTTACAGCCAAGTTTTTCGTCTTCGTGACAGCAAAGATAGGGATGTCACAAATGATACAGACCCATTTGTTCATGTTCTCAAAGACCAGAAGCCCACCAAAACCGATAACTTTTACTTGCTTAGGAAAAACAACCAAAAGATTTCTGTACTTATGTCGATTGCCCCAACCGTTAATTCTGAAGGCAGGGTAAGCGGCGCTATCGCAGTTATCACTGACATATCCGAGGAGAAGGCTCTGCAGAGAGAAAGAAATGAATTTGTTTCTACGGCAAGCCATGAAATGCGTACTCCTGTTGCAGCTATTGAAGGCTACCTTTCAATGGCATTCAACCCCAGCTTGGCAACTATAGATGAGAGAGCTAAGGGCTTTCTAATTAAGGCGCATGATTCGTCTATCCATCTTGGAGCGCTCTTTCAGGATCTTCTGAGCGTGACTAAGATAGAGGATAAGCACATAAAGGATAGCAGAAAAGTATTCAACCTAAGCGACCTAGTGCTCAAAATATCATCAGAGATGGAGCCTATTGCATCCAAAAAGAACCTCAGCCTAAAGACTCACATCGGTGGCGCAGGGATTAAAAATGAGCTCGTGGTTGCGCCTACCTTCATGGTTTCTGCAGATCCTCTTAGGCTAAATGAAATAGTAACAAACCTTGTCGATAACGCAATTAAATACACCCAGGCCGGCGGCATAGATATCAATATCACAGGAGATAAATCTAGTGTTAGTGTCGAAATTACTGACACAGGTATGGGGATAACACCTCAAGAACAAAAGCACCTTTTTGAAAAATTTTATAGGGTGGACAATACTATGACTAGGGAGCAATCAGGAACCGGGCTTGGCCTATATATCGCCAGGAATTTAGTGGAGCTATATGGTGGCAAGATATGGGTGTCTTCTAAGCTAGGTAAAGGCTCGACCTTTGGTTTTAGGCTGCCGATAGTAAGAGTGGTTGCATAATAAGCATAAAAAGAATTATAATAGTAAATATATAAAAGAGGTGCATATGTCAAAATTATTATTAGTAGAAGATGATATCAGCCTTAGAGATGTCTATAATGCTCGACTCCAAGCCGAAGGCTATGATATCTCCCTGGCAAGCAATGGTGAAGAGGCCCTAGCAATGGCCGTGAAAGTACGCCCCGATTTAATCGTCTTGGATGTTATGATGCCAAGGATATCCGGCTTTGATGTCCTTGACATAGTCAGAACAACCCCAGAAATAGCCCACACCAAGGTAATCATGATGACTGCCCTTGGCAGCTCAGAAGATAAAGAAAGGGGCGAAAAACTTGGTGTCGACCAATACCTTGTTAAGTCTCAAGTCACTCTCGAAGATGTTGTAACGACAATAAAAAAAGTCCTTGAAGGTGGTAGCTCATCTGCAGGGGAGCCTATAGTTGGTCAGGATTCCGTAAATACGCCAGAGGCAGCCACGGCCGCACCTCTTGCCGATACCTCTTCCCCAGTTATGCCCCCAGAAATACCTCAAGAGCCATTAGCCACTCCACCCCAGTAGCTTTTAGCGGCCTGATGTTTAGCCTATCTGCATTATAAAACTGTGTTATATACCCTCATTATGAGATATAATTGGGCTTATGATAAATCGCACAATGATTTCCGAACTAACAAACATGGTCGGCCAAGAAGCTAGTATTAATGGCTGGGTTCATGTTAGACGCGACCACGGCAAGTTAGCCTTTTTTGAGATTCGTGATGCTTCAGCTATTGTTCAGACAGTATACTTTAGGAGCGGGGTGGCTCTGGACGAAATAATCGACAAGCTCAGGCCTGAATATGTCGTGGAAATCAAGGGACTAATAAAGGCTCGGCCAGAAAAAATGATAAATACCGAACATCCAAATGGCGCTGTTGAATTTGAGATTATAGACCTTAAAATTTTAAGCCACGCCGAAACACCACCTTTCGAGATAGCGGATATCAAATCTAAGGTTGGTGAAGATGTAAGAATGCGCTACCGGTATCTTGATTTGCGAAGGGCAGGTATGCAAAACAACCTTCGTTTCAGGCATAAATTTATAAAATCTATTAGGGATTATATGGACTCATTTGGTTTTATCGAAATAGAGACTCCTATTTTAACTAAATCTTCACCCGAAGGAGCTCGAGACTTCTTGGTGCCATCTAGGCTCAGTGAAGGTAAGTTTTATGCACTTCCTCAGGCGCCTCAGCAGTTCAAGCAGCTCTTGATGATTAGCGGATTTGAAAAATACTATCAAATTGCTCGTTGCTTTCGCGATGAGGATCAGAGAGGCGATAGACAGCCCGAGTTTACCCAGCTAGATATGGAAATGAGTTTTATGTCTCAGCAAGAGATTTTAGATTTCAACGAGACAATGCTAAAGAAAATAATTTCGGATATGCTCCCTAATAAAAAGCTACCCACTAAATTTCCCGTAATTACTTATGCTGAATCTATGGAAAAATATGGCAATGACAAGCCAGACATGCGTAAAAATGTCGATGACCCAGACGAGCTCGCTTTTTGTTGGGTAGTAGACTTCCCAGTTTTTGAAAAAACATCAGAAGGCCATATCACCTTTGCTCACAACCCTTTTGCCAAGCCGCTAGATGAAGATCTTGGACTACTTAAATCCGATAACCCAAAGGACCTACTTAAAATGCGAGCGCACTGTTATGACTTAGTTCTAAATGGAGTAGAAATTAGTAGTGGCAGCTTGAGAATTAATGACCCCCTTGTGCAGAAAGCTATTTTTGAAAGGTTTGGTCTAAGCGAGAGCGAAGTCAACGAGAGGTTTGGTGACTTCCTAGAGGCCTTTAAGTACGGGGTGCCACCTCATGGTGGCTTTGCTCCTGGCCTAGACAGATTGATTACTGAGCTGCTAAATGAAGGCTCAATTCGAGAAGTTATCGCATTTCCTAAAACGGGCGACGGCAGGGATCTCATGTTTAAAAGCCCATCTATTGTCAGCCCTGAGCAGCTCAAGGAGCTTGGAATTGCAATCAAGCCCCAGGATGGTTAGCTAAAAGTGGCCTTTGTCTTAGAACTAAAAAACTTCCAGGGACCTTTTGATGTGCTACTAGAAATGCTAAGAAAACAAAAGTTAGATATAACCGAGGTAGCTCTTGCCAAGATAACATCTGACTACCTTAAATATACTGCCCAGCTAGATTTGAAGATTACTGAAATGAATTGGTTTTTATATGTGGCCGCTAAATTGGCAATGGATAAAAGTTCTGCACTATTGGATGTAGATGTCACTGATGAAAGCGATGACATCGATCTTGAGGAAAGCCTAAAGCGCTATGCAGTCGTAAAGGCTTCTGCGAGGCAGATAGGTGATAGGTCCTTAGCCCCAATGCTAACAAGTAGATCCAAGCCGACAAGGCCAGCAAGGCTAGCTCCCATTACAGCGGCCCAGCTTGCAAAAAGTTTTAAAGAGGCAATGGCCCAGTACCGCGCTAAGCCAGAGATTCAAACTATAGAGTCTAGGTCTGATAAGTACCAATATATACGGGAGAATTTTATTAACAGCCTTAATAAATTAGATTCTTTTACCGCAGATGAAATAGTTGATAATTCCAGTAATAAAACTGAAGCTATAATTTATTTCCTAGCTTTATTGGATATGCTACGAGATGGTCGACTCGACATCAGAAATGACATATTTATGCAGGGGGCAAACTAATGATCAGTAATATTCCCAGGCTAGTGACCTTACTATTTTATTCTGGCGAAGCGGTAAGTGCTAAGCAAATTATTAAAGAATTCAAGATTACCCAAGAGGAACTAGGCCAATTAGTTATTACTGCTAATAAAAGCCTGGACTCGCTAGGTTTATATATCATTTACAGCTCGACGAAATTAGAGCTTGCGACTCTTAGCCAGTACACTAAAGCTACTCTGGCATTCCATAATGATTCTACCCAGACTCTGTCTCAGTCAGCGCTAGAGGTACTGAGCATAATATCGTATAATCAGCCCATTAGTAAGGACGAAGTTGATGATATCCGAGGTGTTTCCAGCGAACAGTCCTTAAAGAATCTAGCCAATTTGGGTTTGATACAAAAATCTAGCAATACTTCAGATTTAAAATATACAACAACGACTGAATTTCTGAAGCTAGCTGGCATAAAAAACCTTAAGGATTTGGACACGCCAAATGAATGAGGATATTAGGATAAATAAGTACTTGGCTAGCGCTGGCTTGGCTGATTCGAGGCGCAAAGCTGATGAAATGATTAAGGCTGGGTTGGTTTTAGTTAATGGAAACCGCATTACCGAGCTAAGCACAAAATTAGGAGCTGATGACATTGTAGAAATTGCTGGCGTAAAAGGCGAGATCAGAAGAAACATATATATTGCCCTAAACAAGCCTCGTGGAGTAGTCTGCTCTCATGTTAATCAGGATAATAACCCAACTATCTTCGACATTCTACCTAAGGCATTTTATAATCTTAAAATAGCAGGCCGCCTAGACAAAGATAGCGAGGGCTTGGTTATTCTTAGCTCAGATGGAGACTTCATCCAGAGCCTGTCCCACCCTAGCAATAATAAATCCAAGACCTACATAGTAATAACGAAGGAGCAAATTACTCAACAAAGCATATCCGCCCTGAATGCTGGGATAAAGCTCAAGGATGGTATGAGCAAATTAAAGGTTAGCGCTATTAATAATAATACAGTAAGGGTAATACTGAGCGAGGGCAAGAATAGGCAAATTAGGAGAAGTTTCGCAGGTGCCCAGCTAGAAGTTATTAAGCTTCAAAGAGTCAAGATAGGTAACTATACCAACCCAAGACTTCAGCCCAGAAAATTCGTGTTTATTAAGCCCGAGGATGTCTTGTGAGCCCAGCGGTAATTATTGGCCTAATAACGAGCTTAGTATTGATTAATCTCGGAGTAAATATAGGGCCCTCTAATACCAATTCTATGGATCCTAAATATGCTGCTGTGCCTATTGCCCCGGCTCAGTACATGGCTGGGCCAACACTTATTCCGAATGCTACGAAGCTAGATACGCCTGCTAGCTCGGCTGTTTTACACGATGTTGATTCTGGCGTAATGCTTTATCAAAAATCTGCCAGTGAGAGACGGCCCGTTGCGTCCATAGCCAAGCTAATGACGGCGCTCGTGATAATGGACAGCCATAGCCCAGACGAAATCGTCAAAATCGGCGAGATTCCACGGCTCGAGCTGGATGCCCAGAAAATTGGTATCACTGAAGGGGAGGAGTTTAAGCTAGAGGATCTACTAAAGGCCTTGCTCATATACTCTGCCAATGATGTAGCTAACGCTCTGGCCATCTACGATAGTGGTTCTATAGAAAAATTTGCTAGCAAAATGAATCTTAAATCGAAGGAGTGGGGTCTAGAGAATAGTAACTTCGTCAACCCATCTGGCCTGGACTCGACCGATCAATACAGTAGTGCAAGAGATGTATTAACGCTATCTGAGCTGCTAATAAATAATAAAATATTTTCCGATATTGTCTCGACAGAGTACACTAATATAAATAATTTATCCGGCAAAGACTATAGCCTCACCACCACGAATAAGCTTCTAGGCAAAAACGGCGTGATAGGGCTCAAAACCGGTTTTACACTAATCGCGGGAGAATGCCTAGTTGCATTGACTCAGAGAGATGGGCATAGGGTTGTTTCTGTAGTCCTAGATAGCCCTAACCGTTTCCAAGAAAGCAAAAATATGGTAGACTGGGCGTTCAATAACTATATTTGGCAATAAAATGAAATCATTATCAAGAGTAATAATTGTAGGGCAACCTAATGTCGGCAAAAGTGTTTTGTTTAATCGTTTAACCCATACCAACCAAGCGATTACATCTAACATAGCCCATACAACCCGCGACCAAAATCGCGGGGTTGTTAGGCATGATTCTGTTCAATTCGAGCTGGTTGATAGTGCAGGCTTTGCTAAGACCAGCGATGAGCTAAACAAACTTGCGATATCACTTATAGAGAGTGCTGTTAACAGCAGCGACTTGGTGATATTTGTGGCCGATGGCACCAGCGAACTAAACAATAACGACCTTAGACTTGCAAAGATGGTCATGAAGAGCCGACTTCATACTATCTTGCTCATAAATAAGTCAGACAAAAAGGAGTTCCTGGATAATCAAAACTATTTTAGAAAACTCGGTTTTGAGAACATCATGCAGGCCTCAGCTCAAAACGGCCAGGGGATTAATGACCTGCTAGATGAAATCGTATTAAAAATACCCCGTAAAAAAGCCATAAAAAAGCAGGAAAGTATTAAGGTTGCGATTCTGGGGCGCCCCAATGTAGGTAAGAGTGCGCTACTAAATGCCATGGCCAAAGAAGATCTAGCACTGGTGAGTGATATTGCTGGTACGACCCGAGATGTTAATTCAGCCAGGCTCAAATACAAAGACACCACTTTAGAATTCTACGACACAGCTGGCCTTAGGCGAAGAGGTAAAATAGCGGCTGGGATTGAATTTTTTTCTACCACTAGAAGCAAATCGGCTATAGAAAAAGCTGATATCTGCCTGGTCCTAGTTGATGCTAAAGAGATGCTTACTAACCAGGATGAGCATATTATAGGCCTGATAAAAGATTCTCAGAAGGCGTTGATAGTAGTAGTTACGAAGTGGGATGCCATTGAAGACAAAGATGATAATCTGATGCAGTATCTGGCTAGCAAGATAAGCGGCCAGCTCCAGTATGTCTGGTGGGCACCGCTTATTTTTACTTCTTCTGTTGATTTTCAGAACCTAGAGAAACTTAAGGAAATAATAGTTACCGTAAACAATAGATTAGAGACAACACTACCTACTACCAAGCTCAATGAAGTACTACGAAATGCCGTCAACAGACAACCTCCGGTGACCACTAAGGGCTACCACGCCAAATTAAATTATATAACTCAGACAGCTACCAACCCACTGGAGCTGAGTATTTTTGGGACGCACCCTGAACTTATTCACTTTAGCTACCAGAGATATCTGGAAAACCAGATTCGCAAAAACTTTGAACTTACTGGGATACCCATTAAAATACTGTTCAAGAGTAAGTACAAAGATAAATAAGCTATAATATAGACTATGAAACTTATCATTGGCATTGGCAACCCAGGACAAGAATATATAAATACTCGACATAATTTAGGCTTTATGGTGCTCGACGAAATCTGCAAAACCATTAAAGTTTCTACTAAATTCGATAAGAAACTCAAAGCCGAGATGTATGCCACTATTATCGGCGGCGAGACCGTGATACTAGCCAAGCCCCAAACCTTCGTAAACTTAAGCGGGGATAGTGTAGCTAAGATAGCTACTTTTTATAAAATACAAACCAAGGACATCTGGGTTGTGTCTGATGATTTAGCGCTGGACTTTGGTACCACCCGAATAAGGGTTGGCGGGAGTAGCGGAGGGCACAATGGCCTAAGAGATATTATCGGCAAAGTAGGGGAAGATTTTACGCGCTTCAGGGCGGGGATTAGAAACGAATCAGCAGAAAAAATTTCAACTGAAAAATTCGTTCTACAAAAATTTAATCAAGAAGAGCTAGAAAACCTTGAGGTATTTATTAAAAGGGTAGCCGAGATAGTACTAGAATCACTAGAAAAAAGTCCAGAGCATAGCACTATAAAATAATACTTAAAGTTTATTCCGCTACATGCTAGCAATTAATTTTTGGACTTGATAAGCTGAGTAAAACAAATACAAAATTTGAAGAATAAAAAACAGACCAGCCGTATAAACTCGAACTGATCTGTTTATTATTCCCTTTAAGGCCCCCGAAACGGGATTTTGGCGACCGCGTAGTATATAAGTAGGCCGTGGCGTTAAAGGGAGTAATCTGCTCGCGAGATCTAAAAGGAGGGTGATTTCTAGATTTGGCCTCGCGGAGCAGATTACTCCCTTGAAATACTGGAGAAATATGTTCTTACTTAAGAACGATTAGTATACTATCACATAAGCAGTATGTTGTCAATACTTTTAACTCCTTACGCTTAATAGTTTTTGGAAGCTACAGATTGGAGCAAGAATATGAATATACAACATATATACAATAAAGACAATGCCTATCCAATTCTCTTGCGGGGCATAGCTAGCCCACCTAAGTCATTATACGCAATTGGCGAAATCCCAGATTTACCTATGATAGCTATCGTTGGCACTCGAAAACCAACCGACTATGGGCGCCAGATTTCCTATCAGCTTAGTAGCCAGTTAGCCAAAGCTGGATTTTGTGTGGTTAGCGGAATGGCCTTAGGGGTCGATGCCATTGTACATAAAGCTGCGATTGAGGCTGGCGGAAAAACTATCGCCGTGCTTGGATCTGGCCTTGATAAGCCCTACCCGATAAGTAACCATGGAATTTATAAAGAAATTGCTAGTGGTGCTGGAGCGGTAATTAGTGAATACCCATTAGGCACGCAGGCCTACAAGCAAAATTTCCCGGCCCGCAACAGAATTATAGCTGGCCTTTCATTGGCCACCATAGTGACAGAGGCAGATGCTAAATCTGGCAGCCTAATAACTGCTAATTTTGCCCTTCAGGCCAACAGGACTGTGATGGCTGTACCCGGCAATATATCTAGCCCACGGTCAGCTGGCCCAAATAACCTGATAAAGAATGGTGCGCAATTAATAACCAATATTGCAGATGTACTGGCTATATTGGGCTTACAACTACCATCGATGGTCACAGCCAAGCCTCGTGCAGATAGCAGAGAGGAGGCTCGTATAATGGAGCAATTAGCAGACAGATCCTTAACCACCGAGCAATTGATTGAGCTAACCGAGATAGATGCTATTAATATTGCCTCGATTATTAGCCTGATGGAAATAACTGGAAAGATACGAAACCTAGGGGCTGGAAGCTGGATACTTACCTAGTAAATCCTTTGCAATACTTCTATACTTATAGTATTATAGTGGTGCAATCCCATGGAAACCTAAATACTGCTAGGGCTCTTTACTTCTTCTTCCCTTTGGAGACTATCAGCCCGGCTTGGGTTAAGGACAGGTGCAGTTGCCTCCTCGGCTTCAAACTGTCTGTCTATGATCGGTCTGCAGCTATTTAGAGTGTATTACAAACCCAACGGCGCCTTGGCAAATGATTCGACTGGAACTCCAGTTAAATTATGGCAAAAGCGTGGGCATATGGTTTTTTGTCGCCAGCGTATGACGGGGTTTTAATAGTTGGAGCATTCGCTCCATCACTAAATTTATTTCCATGGGTCGGGGTTGGTTACTGATGTAGCCAACCCCTAAATTTTTTAAACAATTAAATTTACACGATACTATGTTTCAGTTCGCCCGGAACGGCGGGTAAATTTGACACCACAAAGAAATATAATATATAGTTCTTTCTCTGTACGCATTTGCAAAAAATCGAATAAAACATTAGCATTATTAAGAAAGAACAAATAGCATGCCAAAGAATTTAGTAATAGTCGAATCTCCTGCAAAGGCGAAAACCATAGAAAAATATCTGGGTGGTGATTTTGAAGTACTTAGCAGTATGGGTCATATTCGAGACCTCCCGAAGAGTGGTATAGGAATTGATATTGAAAACAAATTCAAGCCTGACTATGCTGTGACGGCTGACAAAACGAAGATCGTAAGTGCCCTTAAAAAGGCTGCAAAAGGCAAGGAAGTGTGGCTAGCAACTGACGAAGACCGAGAAGGGGAGGCTATAAGCTGGCATTTATGCAGTGTGTTGAAGCTGGATCCTGCTAAGACCAAGCGAATCACCTTCCACGAGATTACAAAGCCGGCTATCGAGGAATCTATTAAGCACCCTAGAAATGTCGACCTTAATATTGTGGATGCTCAGCAAGCCCGAAGGATACTAGACAGGCTGGTAGGCTATGAGCTCAGCCCAGTGCTGTGGAAAAAGATTCAAACTGGCTTGAGTGCTGGTAGAGTCCAATCGGTGGCTGTCCGAATAATAGTAGATAAAGAAAGAGAAATTGAAAAGTTTGATTTGAAATATGATTACAAGGTTACGGGAGTTTTTACCTTGCCAGATGGCAATTCACTGAAAGCTGAGCTATCGACTAGGCTGCCTGATTCTAAGAAGACTGAAAAATTTCTACAAGAGCTAATAGGCAAATCATATAAAGTATCAGATGTTACGAAAAGGCCTTCGAAGAAGAGCCCAGCACCACCTTTTACAACCTCTACTTTGCAGCAAGCTGCCTCTAGCCGGCTAGGGTATTCTGTTAAGCAAACCATGGTACTAGCCCAAAAGCTATACGAGGCTGGACATATTAGCTACATGCGTACCGACTCAGTCAACCTTTCTAAGACAGCTCTTGATCAAGCTGAGAAGCAAATTCGATCCGAATATGGGGACAAATTTTATAACAAAAGGATATATAAAACCAAGAGCTCTAGTGCACAAGAAGCTCATGAAGCCATAAGGCCGACAGATTTTACCCTCTCTAGTGCGGGGGCTGAGCCCAAACAAATAAAGCTCTATAATTTGATATGGTCGAGAGCAATTTCATCACAAATGGCTGATGCCCAAATCGAGAAAACTCGAGTAACTATCGCAATTGACTCTATAAAAGAAGTGTTTTTGGCTAAAGGTGAGGTAGTGGTCTTTCCGGGTTTTCTTTCAGCTTACCTATCGCCCAGCCAAGCCGACCCAAATATTTTGCCTAAGCTAACTGCTAATGACATTGTTACTCCAACTGAAATATTAGCTAACCAAACTTATTCCCGACCACCAGCCAGGTATTCTGAAGCCTCCTTGGTTAAAAAGCTCGAATCGGAGGGGATTGGGCGTCCAAGCACATACGCTCCGACAATTTCCACTATACAGGCCCGAGGCTATGTACAAAAATCAAATGATGACGGCAAGACAAGAAATATTGAAGTATTTAAACTCGCAGCTGGCGAGCTCACAAAAAATACCCAAGAAGAAAAATATGACACTGATCGGACTCGACTTGTACCGACAGATACCGGTACTGTTGTCACCGATTTTTTGGTTAAGTATTTCACAGAGATCCTAGATCCACAATTTACTGCTAAAGTCGAAAAGCAGTTTGACTTGATCGCAGAAGGCAAGGAAAAGTGGCAGAAAATGTTAGGTGAGTTTTATAAGCCATTCCATGAACTTATCACTTCCTCGGAAGATATTTCTAGAAAGGAAGCTAGCCAAAATAGAGTGCTAGGCGTGGACCCAAAGAGTAAAAAACCCATTATCGCCAGGCTGGGAAGGTTTGGTGCCATGATTCAGATCGGCGAGGTAGAGGACGAGGAAAAGCCTAAATTCGCACCAATGCCAGAAGGTCGTAAGATTGCTGATGTAACTCTAGAAGAGGCACTGAAGATGTTCGAGCTCCCGAGGACTGTTGGCGAATTACAAGATGGCACCCAAATAGTTGCCACTACCGGCCGTTTTGGACCCTATTTGAAGGCTGGAGCTCTAAATGTTTCGCTAAAAGGCGAGGACCCTTTTACCGTTACCGAGAAAAAAGCACTAGAGCTAGTAGCTGAATACCAGAAAATGCTTGATGAGCGCATCATATTAGATTTCCCAGAAGAATCGATCCAGGTACTTAATGGGCGATACGGGCCATATATTACTAATGGTAAATCTAATGCCAAGATTCCTAAGGGTACTGAGCCCAAAACACTCAAGCTGAAGGATTGCCAACTTCTTCTGAGTGCTAAAAAGACGAAATCTAAAAAATAAAGTTGACCGTAACTAGTATAAATGATATAATAATATTCATGTGAAGTGGCCTAGAACGGCTATTTTGTGAATTAGAATAAACTTTATGACTAAATATACTTCTCAACAGCTTAATACCCTCGTAGACGATGCTCTAGGTAGCCTTAAAAAAGACCGTGATAAGGAAGTCCTTCGGAGGCGTGGGGGTATTAATGTCGAGGCTCAGACGCTCGAACAGATTGGCCGAGATCTTAATATTACTCGAGAAAGGGTTCGTCAGATAGAAAAGGCGGCCCTTATTAAGATTAGGGAGCTAAATAACCATGATTATGATTTTTCCAGGTCTATCATGGAGATATTATCGCAAAAAGGTGGGCTTGTAAGCCTGATGAGTGTAAATACCGAACTTGGGCTTGACCACACAAGAGAGCCTCAAGCTATATTTCTTATCAGGACCAACCCTTCGATGCTGTTTATTGACCGTAACGACCACCACCTGCGCATCGTAGGTGATTCTTCGGTATTCACTCAAGAAAAGATTAAAGATGCCCATGATGCCCTCGTAGAAGTAATCAGGCAAAATGGTAAGCCAGCCAAGTTTGCCAGTATTTACAAGCTGATAGATGGTCCACACAGCGAAGATAGCCTGGCTGAGCTAGCTAAAGCTTCGAACTATCTAGCCGAGCTGGATGGTAGCTGGGGCCTAACTAGCTGGCCAGAGGTAAACCCAAAAAGTATTCGAGACAAAATATACCTTGTACTAAAAAAGGTGGGGCGCCCGATGCATTTCTCCGATATTGCTGAAAAAATTTCTTATTTAGCTGCTAACCCTAAAAAGGTGACTACCCAGGCTGTACACAATGAACTTATTAAAGACAAAAGATTTGTGTTGATAGGTCGTGGCATCTATGCATTAGCAGAATGGGGCTACCGATCGGGCACTGTTGCTGATATCATAGAGGAGATCCTTAAAGAAGAGGCTGGACCTCTCAATAAAGATGAAATTGTAAAGCGAGTTCTTGCAAGGCGTCAAGTAAAGACGACTACTATAGTCCTAAATCTTCAAGAAAAGCCACAATTTAAGAGAGTAAAAAAGGGCGTCTATACTCTTACTAGTAGCTAAAAAAGCAAAATATTAAAGGCAAGCGTATCACAGGCCTCTTTAGTCAAAAAATATGGAAATAATAATCAACATAATTACAACTCTAGCCCAAACCATAGGAATTATCCTTTTCCAGTTTTGGGGCTGGGTTTTTATTGCCGGCTGGTTGGCCTATCAAATTTACTCTAATAATAAAAAAATCGCCTACATCGATCGAATCGACCATACATTATTACAAATCATAGTGCCCAAAGACAACGAAAAGAGTGAATTATCTGCCGAGCAGCTGTTTGCGAGTCTGCATGGAATATTAAAACCAATCAAAGAAGATTCAGCCATTCAAGAGCACATTAGCTTCGAGATAGTTAGCCACGATCACCTCATATATTTTTATGTATGGTGTCCTAGGCACCTAAAGGACTATGTAGAGAGTCAAATATATGCTCAATACCCATTAGTCCAGATAACCGAAATGGATAAAGATTATAGTAAAAAGGACTTATTGGGTCGAACCGCCTTTACGACAGAGGTTGTACTGGTTAAAAATCAAATCTTCCCTATAAAAACATTCGCAACATTCGAGGTTGACCCTTTAGCAGGGCTAACTACTGTACTGTCGAGTCTTGGTGATAGCGAAGAAATTTGGATTCAAATGCTACTGGAACCAGTCGATGACAGCTGGCATAAGGCATCTTTAGCCTATGTAGATGAAGTCAAGAATGGAAAGAAGTTAGGACTATCGGACGATTTACGCAACAAGTCCTTGAAGGCTCCCGGAAAACTAATCAGCAGCTTGGTCTCCGCTGCTTTTACGCCTGAAACATACCGTGAAAATTCATCGGCAAAGAGTAAAGGTGGTGATAAAAAAGAATTATCTCCAGGGCAGACCACACTTTTGGCGGCCGTTGAAGCAAAAGCAGAGAAGCTAGGCTATGGGGTTAAGATACGAGTATGCTATATTGGCCAAAATCCAGCGGCTGCAAAGCAACGCTTGCAGGCTCTGGTTGGTGGCTTTAAGCAATTCAATACAGTCAATTTGAATGGTTTTGGTGGAACCCAAATGGTTGAGGGGACGGATGGGCTAGAAGACTACCAATCGAGAAAATTCGAAGACGATGGCTACATACTAAATATCGAAGAGGCGGCTAGTATATTTCATTTGCCCCACACCAGCGTGGAGACCCCCAATATAGCCTACACCTCGACCAAAGTAGGGGAGCCGCCCGCGGGACTACCAACCCTAAATAACACTAAAGCCGAAGACCTAAGCCTGTTTGGCAGCACTACTTTTAGGCAGGGGAATATAAAATTCGGAATTAAAAGAATAGACCGCGAGAGGCACCTCTATATTATTGGAAAGAGTGGAGTCGGAAAATCATTTATGCTTAACTTGCTGACTCTGAGTGATATATATCAAAATGAAGGCTTCGCGGTAGTGGACCCACATGGGGATTTTGCACAAGACATTATGAAGTTTATACCTGAGAATCGAATCAAAGATGTTATCTACATCAACCCAGATGATTCCAACTTCCCCGTAGCATTTAACCCCATGGAGTACACGGATGAAAATCGGCGAAATAATATAGCCTCCGAAATAGTTGGTGTACTAAAAAAGATGTTCGGAGATAGCTGGGGTCCTAGACTAGAGCATATTTTGAGGTTTACTCTATTGGCATTACTAGAGACACCCGACACAACAATGCTAGGCATTACCCGAATGTTAACCGACAAAAACTACCGCAAAACGATTGTGGATAACATATCTGATCCTATCGTGAAAGCCTTCTGGGTTACAGAGTTCGCTAGCTGGAACGATAAATTTGCCTCAGAAGCTGTTCAGCCAGTCCTCAACAAAGTTGGGGCCTTCACTGCTGTGCCGATCGTTAGAAATATTATCGGCCAGCCTAAGAGCTCATTTTCATTCAGAGAAGCTATGGATAATGGCAAGATAATTATTGTCAATTTAAGTAGGGGCTTAATTGGTGAGGACAACGCCGCAATATTAGGTTCACTAATTATTACCAAAATCCAACTCGATGCCATGAGTAGATCTGATATAAAAAATGTTGCTGATCGAAGGCCATTCTACCTATATGTAGATGAGTTTCAGAATTTTGCGACCGAGTCTTTTGCCGTCATATTATCCGAAGCCCGAAAGTATGGCCTAAGATTGACAGTAGCTAATCAGTACATCTCGCAGATGCCTGATGAAGTTAGGGACGCGGTGTTTGGCAATGTTGGCTCAATGGTAACCTTCCGTGTTGGTGCTGATGACGCCGACTACCTATCAAAGTACTTTGAGCCGGTATTTGAGCCTAAAGACCTTGTAAACCTTGATAAGCGAGATATATATGTATCTATGAGCATTGGCGGACAAACCTCTAATGCGTTTAGTGCCAAGAGCCTAAATATGCCAACTCCACAATATGATCATACCCAAGCAATTATAGAAAACTCGCGAGAGAATTACTCTTTGAAGAGGGCAGATGTAGAGGCTCTAATCGCAAACTGGGTATCCCCGGAAAGTCCCAAGGGAAATGAATCTAATGGCAAACCACAGTTGACTGGAGGCAATAGTGCTAATCCCGTCGCTAACACAGCTTCTGCTAAGCCTGCTCAGATAAGGCCAGAAATAAGCGGCGTAGAGCCCAAAAAATATAGTGAGCTGATTAAAAGCAAGCCTAATACTAATCGCAAAAGATACAACAATAGCAACAAGTATAAGAGTAATAAGTCATATTAGAAAGTAGGCTCTTTTGCCTACGCAAAAGGTATAAAGAGCAGTACTGAGACACCTTAATTAGGATATTTTATTGTGTCGCACAATATATCTTTTGCGACATGCGCAATATATTTACAGTAATTTAACGAATATTTTTTATATCCTGATATTATATCCATTTGATAATTAGATATTTATTATCCACCATTCCCCTGTTTCCACTAATAGGGGCCGGGTGCCGTGAGACTGAGCATTCATGATGTATAGTTAATATAGCTAGTATTTAGCAATAAACAAAAACCGAACATAGGAGAGCGTTGAATAGTTACTATTACTTGTAGAAGGCCCGGCCATCAACCCTTAAATCAATATATTCAGATGGTTTTTTATTCTCTGCGGCAAGTAAATCTAGTGTAGAGCTAAGCGATCTAATTTGCGATTCTGGTGATGCCAGAGAGTTAAATCTGATTTCGTACCCAGAGGTAGTTTGGACTCTGAGTTCTACAGTGGTATCTGATACGGACATCAGACTTGGCCCGAGATTACTCGACTTAATAAATTCGAAGACCTTATTGGTAAAGTCGACAAAATCCCTGCCGACAACTCTGTCTCCAGTTTTGGTAGGAATGTTACTATTATCATTTACAAGGGGTAGTTCGCCAAGCTGACCCGCCTGAAGCTCACTCATCACGCTACCATTGACCGACACTACATAACTCTTACTACCAGTTTTCCAGACCAACGAAGGTTTTTGTTCATCTGTCTTTATGCTAAGCCTGTTAGGAAAAGATTTCTGCACTATGATGGATTCTTGGCCCGTGAAAGTTTTCTGCAAGCTAGTCTTTAACTCTCCTCCATTCATAAAAAGCCAATTTCTTCCCAGTAGTCTAGATGACAAATACTTGTCTGTCTCTTCTTTTAGCCCCTGTGATAAAGATGTGTTCGGTCCTTGTACATCTACCCTACTTATCAGAAATAGATTAGAGAAAAAAACTGCATAGGTAACCAATGTTAAAGCAATAATATAGGGAGAATAATGCCATAGTCTTCGCAGTATATCAGATAGCCTCATTGCTTCTTTGGGCTTGGCTGAGCCATCTGGATCATTACTTTTTAGAGGCATAAATTCATAAGCCCTTTTTACATCTCGACGCTTCAAGCTTTTGCTCCAGGTGAACTATGTTTGCCAGTGTTTACAATTATGTTTGCCAAATCCTCGGCTGAATTGGGTATGAAAAATTTATGAATTGTATCAGAAATATAAGCTAATGATTTTTTATCACCAATCAGCCTAGAGATCTCGTTAATAAGGCCCAAGCCTTCCATATCCTTTTGCTGTAGTAGCCTCACTGCCCCATGTTTTGACAAATACTGGGCATTTTTTAATTGATGATCGTTAGTAGATGTTGGCAGAGGGATTATAATTGCTGGCTTGGACATCGCCGATAACTCCGCAAGTGAATTCATCCCGGCCCTCGAGACGACTACATCTGCCCAACGATATGCTGCAGGCATATCTTTTGATAAAAACCCTTCTGGCTGGTAGGATTTTTTTAGTTCTGCTGGAAGTCTGTGTCTCATGTATCTAGCCTTCTCTTCTCCCTGCTCTCCAGCAATATGCATAATATTAAAATTCTTAGTAAAAAGTTCTAAATTATTAAAAATGTTTTCGTTGATCTCTGCCGCTCCCTGGGAGCCTGCGAAAACTAGTATGTTCGGTTTTTGTCCGCTACTCTCTCTCGTGCGACCCGGCCCGAGTCGAGTAAACTCTGGCCTTACCGGGTTACCGGTGAAAAACAGCTTACTACTAGCGATATCAGGGTACAAGGTGGTTGGGAAGCTAACTCCAACAGCTTTGGCGTGTTTAGATAGTATCCGATTTGTTTTACCCATAATAGAATCTGATTCGTGTATTACATATGGCACTTTTGCCCTGCCTGCCGCTAAGCCGACTGGCAAGCCAACATAACCACCTTTTATAAATACTACATCAGGCTTAAATTGCTTTATGATTTTTCGGCTAAGTGAATAAGCCTTTATCACCCTACTAATATCCTTTATGTTATGCAGCTGGGTCTTAAGATCAGCAATCTCCCTTGCTCCTCCCCTGCCATAACGGCGATACTTGCCACTAGGTATTACTTTGTAGCTAATATTTGCCTCTTTTAGAAGCCTGAGCTCATAATCCTTGCCGGAACATACGAACAAAATATCAGAATCAGGACTTAGCTTGCGAATCGATGCGATTACGGCTAGAACTGGCGATATGTGACCTGCGGTTCCGCCCCCTACTACTAGTATCTTCATCATAGACCTCCTTATATGTATATTTAGAAATATTCTGCAAGATACCAATTCCTCCCAATAAAGCTACTAGGCTGGTTCCGCCATAGCTTACAAAGGGCAATGGTATGCCAGTCAACGGTATAATATTAAGCATAGCAGATATATTAATTATCGACTGAAAACCGATCCAGCAGCTTATACCTATGGCCAATAACCTACCAAAGTTATCTGGCGCCGACTTAGCTATTTTCACACCTCTCCAGACAAGAGCAGTGAAGACTACTATTATACTACTAGTGCCAATCAAGCCAAACTCTTCGCCGATGATGGCAAAAATAGAGTCATTGGTGGCCTCTGGAAGGTAGCCGTATGCCTGAAGGCTTTTACCAAGGCCTCGGCCCAAAAAACCGCCACTGCCTAGGGCGATCAAGGCCTGGTTAATGTGATAGCCAGAACCTGCTGTATCATCGCTGGAGTTAAGAAATGTTGCCAACCTAGCTAACCTATATGGAGCGATTAAGATAAGTACCCCAGCACCACCGACTAGGCTTAATGCGGCAGCACTGAAATTCCATATAGGAACACCGGACACCAAATACATAGATAGCATTGTCAAAATTATAACCATTGCACTGCCCATGTCTTTTTGTAAAAGAATTGCACTGGCTGCGACAAGTAGTATTAAGAACATAAATGGCACCAGGCTTTCGAAGGGGCTCTTTAGTTTGTCTTTATTTTTGCTTAGCCAGGTTGCCATAAATATCACCGAGCCGACCTTCAAGAATTCTACTGGCTGGAAGTTGATAAAGCCTATTTTGACCCATCTAGTGGCACCACCGCTACTAACTGCAACCCCCGGAATAAGAACTAAGAACATCAGTGCGAAAGCTCCCCAAAATATCGGCGTGGCATATTTCTGCCAAAAATGGTAGTCGGTTTTAGCCGCTATGATCCAGGCGAATAATCCCACTACTAGCCCAGCCAGTTGCTTAAAGAAAAAAGAATTATTATCACTCTCGCCTGCAGTTTGCTTCAATATAGCAATCCACCCAGTAGAGAAAATCAAAATAAGACCAACGCCGACTAATATACCTACTAATATGGTGAGTAAATAATCTGGTCGGTGCTTATAAAATATAGTTTTTTTTGTTTTATTTTTTGGTAGCATTCTTTAGTATCTTAGCCCTTACCGACTAAGCCAATCATCAGCCCTAAGCCGGCGCATACAGCGCCTATTATCCACAGCCTCATTGTGACTTTTGTCTCTGGCCAGCCAATTGCCTCTAGGTGATGATGCAGCGGTGCCGAAATAAATATTTTTCGCTTAAATAGCTTCTTGGAAATAATCTGCACCAGGCTCGAGCCTGCCTCCATAACAAAGACAAAGCCAATAATAGGAAGGACAAAAACAGAATTCGTCAGCATTGCTACCACTCCAAGAGCCGTTCCAAGGGCAAATGAGCCTATATCCCCCATGAAAAACCTAGCCGGGAATATATTAAACCAAGTATAGGCCAGCACAGCCCCTACTGTAGCTAGGCAGAACCCAGCTATCCCGATATTACCTTGGGCTAAGGCGATGATTCCAAAGGCCCCAAAGGATGCAGCTAAGAGGCCACCCGACAGACCATCTAGGCCATCGGTTATATTCACAGCATTAGATGTGGATACAATTACCAAAACAAAGAGCGGAATATAAAGAATTCCAATTTCGAAATCCCCGACTGCTGGGATATGGATCAGGCTATATTTGAGCCTATAATAGAAGTAAAGTGCACCAATAACTGCTATGACCATTATTAGCAAGAACTTTATTGTTGATCTAAGACCAGCGACTCCTTTACCAGAACCTCTGATGTTGATAATATCATCAATCAAGCCGATTGACCCGGCCGATATGAGGCCAAATACTAAAAGATATGTTTGATTACGCGACCAATTCGTGAGTAAAGTAACTGCAGATATCGCAATAACTGTCACAATACCAGCCATAGTGGGTATGTTTCTTTTGTGTTTGGCAGCATGGAGCCGGGCAAACACAGTGGCTTTCTCGCCAGTAGTAGCCGTGTCTCTAATTTGCTTCCAGAGTTTTAGCTTGAACGCAAAGTATGTATATACAGGAGTCAGGGCAATTGCTACGCCAAAACCCAGTGAGGCTTGAACCAAAAGTATAAGAAAGTTTTGGGTTAATAGTTGGTCTGTCATGTTTGTATACTTAATTCTACCAAAATCTGGCCTTAATTCCCATTCGGAGGCACCTGATAATAAATAAAGAGCTGCTTGGCGACTTCCGCAAAGGCTGGAACTGCAGTCTTTTCTGCGAATCCATCAACCTTGGGGTAATCAACTCTTACTAGCATAACAAACTTAGGATCCTCAACGGGCCCAAAGCCAACGAAACTTCCAATGTTCTTTGACTCCTCATAGCCCTGGCCATCAGCCTTAGGAACCTGTGCGGTTCCAGTTTTGCCTGCGATATTATAGCCCTTCATCCTGGCCGGCCAACCAGACCCCTTAAGCACCACTTGCTCCATCATGCTAGCTACCGTTGCAGCCGTCTGAGCGGATATTACATTATCTCTTATAACTTCTGGCTTTTTTTGTTTGATTTCGCCAGATTGAGTGATTTCTTTGTCCACTAAGTAGGGCTTATAGAGTGTACCCCCATTAGCCACTACTGCCACAGAGTTGATAAGCTGTAAGCTAGTGCTCGAAAGCCCCTGACCAAAGCTCATATTAGCGTAATCTACATCTGGGCTATCTGGATCTTTTATAAAACCTTTTGATTCACCGGCCAGCTCAATGCCTGTGCGCTCACCAAAGCCAAACTTTTTGATATAGTCGTAAAATACCTCCTTGGACTTGTAAGTGATCTTATTCGGATCAGTCCCGAGCTGTTTTAATACAAATACTACCCCAGTATTTAAGGACTTCTGAATGACATCAACCATGCTTGATGTGCCATACTTCTTATTGTCAGCGTTCTTGACTACCCTATCATCAATCTTAGATTCTCCAGTGTCCTCGTATTTAGTATCTGGTTTTACCTTGCCTGTTTCGATACCAGCCGACATTGTTATAACCTTAAAGCCAGACCCAGGCTCAAATAAATTGGTTATAGAACGATTTAAGAACTTGCTATACTCATCTTGCGGAACAGCCTGATAATTATTTGGGTCATAATAAGGATAGTTAACCATTGCTTTTATTGCTCCAGTTTTCGGGTCCATAACTATTATGCTGCCATTTTCGGCTTTATTATTTTTGACTGCCGTCTCGAGTGCTTGGGCGGCCATAGCCTGTATATTCCTGTCGATTGTGAGGACAAGGTCGCTGCCGTCTTTAGGCTTGATGAGCGTGTTCTCATTGGAAGTTATCGGCACGCCTTGAGCATCAGTTACGGCCCTGTTGACTCCATCTACGCCAGCAATTGTCTGGTTCATATACTCCTCAATACCATATTGCCCAGATTCGTCATCATTTACATAGCCGGTAATGTGCGAAAATAGCTCACCTTCTGGGTAGTTTCGGCCATCTTGAGGGATTAATATAACCCCAGCTATATTCATTTTTTTTACTTCTTCGGCTTCATTAGATGATAGCTTTTTATTAATAACAACATAGCGCTGATCTTTATCAGATAATTTAGAGCGTAGCGCTTCGCGATCCGTGCTCCCAAGGTATCCAGATAGTTTATCAACACTTTCGTTAGGGTCCTTAATATACTTTGGGTCTGCGGCCAATAGATACCGCTGCTGGTTTAATGCGATTGGATAGAGTTCGTTATTACCATCCTGAACATAAATCTGGCCTCTCTTGGCATTAATTACAAATTTTCTAGATTGCTGAGCATTCGCTTTTTGTATGTAGGAATTATGCATATAAACTTGTACATAAACTAGCTTAAAAATCACAACAAACACGAAAATACACATCGTTACAGATATAAATACAATGCGCTTATTAAAATCATTGGCTGGGCTGCTGCTATTTGGCATATAGTTATCGGGCAGTGGTATATGAAACCGTCTTGACGGCCGAAAGCTTGGCTGTTTCAGAAGCCTTTTTAGCTTCAGATATAGTTTGCAATCTGGCGGCATCGATGGAAAGATTCTCTCTTGTCGATTGGAGCTCAGTCTGCCGACTCTCTAAGTTAGATATTTTATAGTTAAATGTTGATGTTTTAGTCACTTGATTAAGATACATCAAGCCAAGCAAAATTACCAAGCCTATCAGCATTAGAGATGTACTGACTGGCCCTGATTGTACCTTAATTTTATTTTTGACAAAGTTCTGATTCTTTCTTAGTGACATCGCTCTTGTTGACATTTAAACTCCTGATTTATTTTTGTTTTTGTTTTTGTTTTTGCTTAAATTAAGTAAGAAATTACTTAACTACACGGACTTTGAGCTTGCGGGAACGTGGAGATTGATCTTTTACTACGATACTCATATTTTTGACTCCTTTTTTTGTTTTTGTTTAATTTATCTTTTCAACGGCTCGGAGCATAGCGCTCCTTGCTCGTGGGTTGTTATCATTTTTAGAACCTTTTACTGGTTTTTTATTCACCAGTCTAAAGTTTGGTGTGCCTATTTCCATACCAGTTACATAATCTTTTTCAGAATTTGTTATTCTTTTAAAGTACTGCTTAACTATTCGATCTTCAAGGCTGTGAAAGCTAATTATCGCCATTATCCCCTTGGACTTAAGGCACCTGCTTGCCATTGGTAAAACCCGCTCAAGACTATAAAGCTCGGCATTAACTTCAATTCTTATGGCCTGGAAAGTCTTGGTCGCTGGGTGGACCTTGGTCTTACCGGGTAGGGCGCTGGAAACTATACTAGCTAGCTCAGTGGTGCTGGCAATGGCCGACACTGACCTTGCCAAGACGATTGCTTTGGCAATTTGTCTCGAACGGGATTCTTCACCATATTTGTATATGATGCTAGCTATGTCGGATTCGTCATATCCGTTGACTATCTCTAGGGCGTCTTTTGCCTGGGTGGTATCCATCCTCATGTCTAGCCTGGCGTCCTTACTAAAGCTAAATCCCCTTGTGGGGGTGTCTAGCTGCGGTGATGAGACACCAAGGTCCAATAGGATTCTGTCAGGCTGGGGGATATTATCCCAATTAAGCTCTGCGAAGTTGCTGTGCAGGAAATCGATGTTTGTATGGCTCGCAAATTTCTTTCTAAGATAGCTTAAGGCGTCTGTATCTCTATCCACGAGGATGAGATGTCCGCTAGGGCCAATCTTGGAAAGTATTGCTTCAGCATGTCCTCCATAGCCTGCTGTGCAGTCTAGCACGGTCTGCCCGCTTTCTAAGCCCAGAAGATCGATAGTTTGCTGTAGTAATACTGGTATGTGTAATTTCATTGTCAAGGTCACCTATTTAGCAGCCAGCTGTTGATTTTTGTTTTTGTTTTTTTGGTAAAGTAGCTCAGGGCGGTTAGCCTCTGAACTGCTATGTGGTAAGGACTTATTTAATAAGTCCTTATTGAGTGTGTGAGATAGTTTGTGAGGTGGAGTTTGTATTAACATAAGATGCTAGGGTCTTTATTTAAGCGTCACCCTCCAGAAACGCTTACTGACTGCCAAATAGTCGACTTTGTGTTTTTATTTTTGTTTTTTTAAGGATCTGGCTATTATAAGTCCATCGAAAGGTTTTACTTAGCTACTATTCGCCAGTACTTGCCGGCACGGACCATGGCAACTGTGCGAGCATTTGTAAGTAAAGCCATTTGATGGGCTTCTAAGGTTACTCTCCCCTGCTTGGAGTCGAGTTTTGAGGTTGATTTACCGATGCGGAATTTAACGTTCAAATCAGCGATTGATTCATCTAGAATATCACCTGATAGCGCATTTTCCATTTCGTTGTCCCATACCTCTTTAGAGTAAAGGTGCAGATATTGGCCGAAGCCTTGGGTAACCACTACTTCGTTTCCTAACTCGCTCTGTAATTCTCGAGGAATTGTGAGCCTATTTTTGTCGTCTAGTTTTCTTTCGAAGTAATCCATTGTCTTTTCTTTTGTTACCCACTTTTACCCACTAGGACTATTGTACTCCACAATCTTACCCACTGCAATAGCTTTAAGGGAGTTTTTTTATAGTTTCCAATAAGATTTTTGCAATCTTATAGAGCGAACAAAAAGCGAATTACCCACTACTAATGTTTGCTATAATAAATTACATGAGACATCGTAAAAAGATTTCTGCAGATTATTTGCACAGTGGTTTTTTTGGTATAGAAGACAGCCTGGTGTCCACTACTGGTGCACTAGCAGGTATCGCCATTAGCTCAACCAGTAAGGCAGCAATTATTTCTGCGGCGCTAGTTATAATTGCGGTAGAATCTACTTCTATGGCCGCCAGTGAGTTTGTAAGCGAGGAGACTGAAGAAGATGTCGAGAATACCAAAAACCCTGCTAGCCCTCTAATTAGCGGCCTAATTATATTTGTTGGCTACATAGTAGCTGGCATTATTCCCCTCGCTCCCTACTTACTATTGCCTAAACTTCAGGCAATACCCGTAAGCATCGGCCTAGCCTTAACGGGGCTGTTTTTGCTTGGTATTTACAAAGGTAAAATTAGCCACAAGAGCCCGTTGCGATCAGCGCTAGAAGTGCTAATAATCGGCGGTGTTGCAGCTGGAATCGGTGTTGCAGTTGGCTTGATATTTAAGGTCTAGTAATGGCAGTTAGTTCGTGGTATTTCTGCCAATACTCTATTGGAAGTGAAGGATCGTCAATTGGAACAGAATCTTCAAAATCTTGCTGAAAAGCTGGCGAACTAATATCTAAAATCTTTAAACCATTTGGTCCCGCTATCCAGCAATCAACCCATCCAGCACCTTCACTGACTTCACCGCTTTTCATATCAACCTCAGTAACTTGAATTTCACCGCTCGGCAGTATTGCGAGTAGCGTGCCGCTACCTTCAACTACCTGTCGTTTCGCGGTATAACCTTCTTTGGTGATATTCATAACTGGACATGCGGCATTGGGATTAATCTCGAATAAAGCACCGTCAGCTTGTTCTTCGGTTTTGTCTAAATATTTAATCGCAAAGATTCGATAATCTTTATTTGAGTCTATTTCTGTTAGTTCAGATTCTAAATCATATTTTATTGGGTGGAACTTTTCATCTGGTCCCAGCAGACCGCCGATATCAATACCTGGCTTTGGAGCTGTTTCAGACATGTAGCCTACCTGTAAGGTAACGCTTGAGTTCTTCAATCTTAATTCGTTCTTGTGCCATAGTGTCGCGATCTCGTACGGTGACGGCTTTGTCTTCTAAGCTCTCAAAGTCTACTGTCACGCAGTATGGAGTGCCAATTTCGTCTTGGCGCCTGTAGCGCTTGCCGATAGATTGGGTTTCGTCGTACTCCACATTGTATTCACCTGCAATCGATCTAAATATCTCATGAGCAACATCGCTTAGTTCGGGTTTTTTGCTTAGCGGCAAAATAGCAACTTTAACAGGTGCGATTCTGGGGTCAAATTTCATCACCACTCGCTTCTCGTCATTAACTTCTTCTTCGGTGTAGGCATCTACAAGTGCTGCCAAAAACAGCCTATCTACACCAACTGATGTCTCTACCACCCAAGGCAAGGTGTGCTCTTTTGACTCTTCATTAAAATATTCTAGCTTCTGACCACTGTATTTTGAGTGTCTACTTAGATCCCAGTCTCCACGATTATGGATTCCTTCCATTTCCTTGAAGCCAAATGGAAAATTATACTCGATGTCCCAGGCGTCTTTGGCGTAGTGGGCTCGCTCGTTCTCGCCATGCTCTCTAAAGCGTAAATTATCTTTTCGCAAGAAGCTTTGGTGCCACTGCATACGGCGCTCTTTCCAGCTTTCAAAAACTTCTTTAGCATTATCGGGCTCAACGAACATTTGCATTTCGGCCTGCTCAAATTCGCGCTGTCTAAACAAGAAGTCGCCTGGAGTTATTTCGTTACGAAAGGCCTTACCTATTTGGGCCACGCCAAATGGTAATTTGGCTCGAGTTGTTTCGCGTACATTATTAAAGTTTGTGTAAATTCCCTGGCAGGTTTCGCCTCTTAAATAAGCTGTCGCGCTAGAATCTTCAATTGGACCCAGAAAAGTCTTCATTAAAAGATTAAAATGTCTTATATCTGTCCAGTCGTGTTCTTTACAGTTTGGGCATACAATATCAATTAGCTTAGAATTGAGCTCATCTACATCAACGCTATCAATGTCTGCTAGCTTGTCGGCCCTATAGCGTTTCTTGCAAGCCTTACAGTCTATCATTGGGTCGCTAAAACGCTCAACATGGCCACTCGCCTCCCAGACCTTTGGGCTTTGAATAATTGCACTATCTAGACCGGTGATATTCTCGTTCGTATAGACCATTTCTTTCCACCACAGCTTCTTGAGATTATTTTTTAGCTCAACGCCGTATGGGCCAAAGTCGTACATACCGCTAACGCCACCGTATATTTCACTGGCCTGAAACACAAAACCGCGCCGCTTGGCGTAGCTAACTAACTCTTCCATGGATATTTTTGGATTGCTCATTTCTATATTATAGCCCAGAATCTACTAAGCATGCAAAAGCTCAGTACTTTCGGATATAACTTTGATACTCTTTATCTTTCGATCAAAGCTATATTGTAGATAGCCCAGCAGCAAGCTAAGCGACTCCACTAAAGTTCTATTTTCTAACTTAAGACGAAGGCAGGTAGAGATATTGTAGTTCGTGCAAATACTCCATAGCTTTACGGCATCTGGGCTAATAACAATTGCATCAATATTAGTTTTACTGCTGGCGACTCTGCCGTCGGTCATATTAAAATAATACTTACTATGGCCTTCAATCCCCCTGATGTCTGGCGCTAAGCCTGAATACTTCATCATTCCTAAGAGCGCAAAAGTTGCTGTTAATAGCACATTACTGCCACTGCCTATCTCTTCTAAGGAGCTCTTGTAGCAGTGATAAAGAGTATTATTGGGCTGGGCTTCGATGGTTATTAAGTCTAAGACCTCTGTAATTAGCAGGGCCATGAGCCTTGCTTCAAGCTTAGCTTCAAAAAAAATGTTTAATGCTTGTGTTCGCGCAGCAACTAGCGTTGGCAGCTTACCTTTACCGATGTAGCTAAATCGAGTCTCCACTAGCGGCTCAGTATGAGCTTGGAGCTTGGCCCTAGGCTTCTTTATGCCCTTGGCTATAAGGCTAATTTTGCCCTGCTCTAGCGTAAAAATCACTATAATCCTATCATTATCCTTGAGGCTTCTGCGCGCTATCACATAGCCGGTGCAGTCAGACTGCCTCACTTTGGCCGATCAAATCTTTAACTACCTTTGAGAATTGTGAAATCGAAAACTGAGACTTTGTATATATCCCTAAAATATTTAGGCTCACCATGAGCTCCTTATCCATATTAAGATCCTGGGTATTCATGCCGGTTACAATTATTGTCGGGACAGTATCCCCGTTAGGCCTCTTGCGTAAATCGCGTAACAGCTCAAAGCCATTTTTATTCTTAAGCATGATATCCAGCACCAGTAAAGAAATGTTATCGGGATTAAAAATCTTAATTGCAGAATTATAGCTTTCCGCAGTTAATACTCCAATCCCCTCTAGCTCTAAGGAATGGCGATATACATCACACAACAGTTTATCGTCCTCTACTATTAATACTTTTTTATTCATTTATCCATTATAGCTAAATGGGATCTGATTAGACAGGCTTAGCCGCATATAGACTAGCCGCATTTCGCCAGACTTCCTCCACCTGAGAGAGCCCCCGTGGCGAATTAGTAGAGTGTTGATAAACTCCACGATATCTACTCCAAAATTCATGGAGTCGGATACCGTGCCGCCTTTAATACGGACCGAAACATAGCCAGATCGGCAGCGTAAATCGATAGCAATCTTCTTAATAGATAGATCCTCGAGGATTATGAGCAATATTATCACTTTTACAACGCTCGCAATTATGTCCCTATCCGAGATAACATTCAAAAGTGGTCTATTCCTATTAGGGGTTATTTTAATACCGGCCGCTCGATATGCCTGCGCCGCCCTATCAAAGGCCGCCATGAGGCTAGTGATAGTGCCTTCGGCTGAATCGATATTTTGACCGATGTATATAATTTGATTGAGCAGATCAATATTGAACTTATTCCTTAAAATAATTTCATTATGGTTAGGGCTTAGGGTGGCCGAATCTCCGTAACCGGTAGATAGACAATGCTCTATTATTAATTGGTCTGAGGTTATTCGCCTTACGATACTAGCCACGACTAAATTGAAGGACTCATAATCTAATGCCATACACTCAGCTTAGACTTGCACCAACCAGTGAGCAAGCATAGGCCCTATGGTACTAGCTTTGTGCCATCTAGTAGGCTGTTGAATGTCGCCGAATAAGTGTCGGGGTCATCGGTTCTAAATAGCATGATCTTCTCACGGTAAGGAATAATTACGATTTCTGCCTTACCGCCTGTCTTGTCATCAAATACTCCTTTGTAACGACGACCTTTTATACCGGATACGGTGGCGTCTGAGGCTACAATTTTGCCGCCTGACTTCTTAGCCTCATCATCTAAAGACTTAATCTCTTTTTCATAGTCAGATTTCTTAAGATCGATGGAGAACTTATGCAGCTCACTGGTAATATCTACATATTGGGGGTCAGCCAAACCGTTGAAGGTCCCATCGGCAGGTTTTGGAGTTATAGAAAAGCTCCACAGCTTAGGGATTGGAACCTGAAAGCTTCCTAGCTCGGAGGGGGCACTATAGACAACTACACTCTTGCTCTGATCTATCAAGGCCTGCTTATCTGAAGCTGCTTTCTGCTCCGTCTTGCCTGTTGCCAAGCCAGAAGCGTACTGGGCATCTAAGGCTTGCTTCTTGGCGGCCGCGTTCTTGTTTGATGTAAGTATCAAAACAATTAATAATATGGCCAATATCCCCCCCACTACGCCGATGATAATAAATATCAAGGTATTGGCTGATTTCTTCTTTGGTGCGCCAGATGGCATGGCGGATGGATCTGGCAAGACGGATGCATTGGCATCTGGCTCGGGGTTGTTTAGTGGATTTTGGGGGTCCATAAAATTAATCTCCTGTTAAAATTGCTTGCCCTGGCTCCCAATCTATTGGACATAGGCCGCCAGTTTGCAGGGCCTGAACTACTCGCATTGTCTCGTCGACGCTACGCCCGACATTACTATCTGAGAGTACCGCATACCTTAGCTTACCATCAGGGTCGATGATGAATGTACCTCTTTCGGATTCGCCATCTGCTTCATTTAGTACTTCATAGGCAGTAGAGAGCTGGTGATTGGTATCGGCAAGGATAGGGAAATCGACATCTTTGAGGTCTCTCTCAAACCATGCTTTATGCGAATTAATACTATCTGTACTCGCTGCTAAAATATAGGCATTGATCTTTTTAAATTCGGCACTCTTCTTGGCGAAACCCTCTATTTCTGTCGGGCAGACAAAGGTGAAGTCTCTGGGATAGAAAAATAGTACTACCCATTTACCTTTGTAGTCTTTCAGACTGATATCCTTGAAGTCTCCTTTGATGCCCTTCTGAAAGGCAGGCTGCTTAAAATCTGGGGCTGGTTGGTTTAGTCTCAACATTATTTTCTCCTTTAACTGATGATTAATTTAATATTTCCATTGCGACATCATAAGTGCCATTATTGTCTTAAATTACGATTAATAAAACTAATTACTTGTGTATGGGTTGTGTTTATATTGTACTACAGTAAGGACTTAAGCTCAAAATATATATATATTCGCTGGCCCGATCTTTTGATCGATCTTCTTGCTTTCAAAGCTAAAGGCGTATGATATCACCACTGTTCCTGGTTTAAGTTCATTTTTGAACTTTTCATTTAAACGATGCATATAGGGGGCAGCCGAAAATATAAATACAACATCGGCCTTGGATAAATCAGCCTTCCAGTAATCGGTAATAACCACTTTCGCCTTTGGGTATTCACGCAATCGGTATTTAGAGACCAGTGCAAGTACGGGATTGAGCTCATATCCAATGGCCTTATAACCGTGCTTGCTAGCCGACATTAGTACTCGTCCATCTCCACTGCCTAGGTCTACCACGGTGGACCCTTTTCTAATTTTAAGTACGGAGAATATGCCCTCTATAGCCTGATTATCTGTCGGAACAAAGGGGGCTCCGATAAACACAATCATACCAAACGAAACAAATAGCAGTATAAGGAGTATCCAGATAATAATCATTACAAAATTCTACCCGTTTACTTTTAGCCAGCTTATCACTTCGGGTACTGTCTTGAGTGGTTGAATTTTAGGCCACATTGCTATGATCTTTAAATCTGGGCCCAACATAACCGCAGATCGCTGAGTACCAAAGAATTTACGCCCATACATGCTCCGCTCCTGCCAAGCTCCATAGGCCTCTATCATTTCATGCTCAGGATCAGCCAAAATATCAAAGGGCAAATGGTGATTTTGTTTGAATTTAAAATGGCTAGCAGCACTGTCTTTACTAACCCCAACCACATCTACCCCTAAGGCCTGTAGTTCTTCAAAATGATCTCGCAGCGAACAGGATTGCGCCGTGCAGCCTGGAGTTTCGTCCTTTGGATAAAAATAAATCAAAGTCGTCTTACCCTTCAAGCTATCTAGGGTATGAGTCTTGCCATCCTGGTCTTGGATATTAAATACTGGTGCCTTATCGCCTACCTTAAGTTCCATCTGCACTCCTTTATAATTAAAATGCCGTTACTGTTTAGGCCTGAGGTACTGGTCCCAGTAATGAAACAACTTTGCAGTTGCGAATAGGTCCTCGGCATTGTATTTAGCAATCTCAATATTTTTACCTTCTAAATAGGCTGGCCCTACATCACTTCCGTCCATCCCAGATTCTTTAGGGCTCTTGATGCCAAATGCCCGGCACCATCGGTGCAGGCTGCCTTTGAACATGGCGCCACCATAAAAAGTCAGTAGATCAAATAAATCGTGATGGGTAGCCCCCCTGAGGCCCTTAGAGTTGTATCTATTACTTACGAGGTCCTTGCTTGGCCTGATGCCGTGTACAGCAGAGCGAACCATCATATATGGCACATCTGCGCGACGCCCAAAAAAGCTAATAAACTCATCGGTGATTTCTGCTAGCCCCCAAAATTTAGTAAGCATCTCGGCTTCATCCATTGCGACATATTTAATTCCGTTTTCTTCTACATCATCGGCTTTCTTGCCTGCATTGTCATAATATACAGCGCCCTTCTCTTCATCAATATCATATACCCCAATAGCCACTATTTTACCCGTGAGAGGGCTAAATACTAGGTTTTGCTTAAGGTCTTTAAGTGCCCGTTCGTAGCCGTCAGGGTCTTTTTTGGGATCAGGCAATTTTTTGCTAAGGTCTTTTTTGGTGGCATCGTCGAACTTATCGAAATCCTCACCAACCATCTCTATGTCAAATACTAATCTTTTTTTATTCATTTTTGTATTATAACAGAAACAAACACCTGACAGTAATTGCTCAGGTGTTTGTTTATAAAATGTTGCTTCGCCCAATTGGACGACTCGATAGTTAACCAGCGATGAAGGTAAGCGCCTTACCGGTCTTGCCAGCTCGTCCAGTTCGGCCAATTCGGTGTATGTAGTCCTCATAGTTATTAGGCTGATCGAAGTTAATAACATGACTAACATTAGGTATATCTAGGCCACGGGCTGCTACATCGGTAGCTACTAATATACCTACCTTGCCGTCCTTAAAGGCGCGCAGTGCGCGCTGGCGCTGAGGCTGGGATTTGTTGCCATGAATAGCTTCTGCTGGCAATCCTGCCCTAGTTAAGCTATCAGCAAGCTTTTGGACCCCAAATTTAGTCTCGCCGAATACTAGCACCTTCTCGAAATCCTCGGAACTAAGTAGGTCATTGAGTATTTGTATTTTTGCTTCCTTAGAGCCAGCCCTAACTACATCTTGCTCGATGTGCTCGCTAGTTTCACGAGTACGAACTGATATTGTAACTGGGTCTTTAAGCATTGAATCTAGCAAAAACTGAATTTGCGGAGTAATAGTAGCGCTAAAACATAGCGATTGGCGCTCGCTAGGTAGCTCGGCCAAGATTTCTTTGATGTCTGGCAAAAATCCCATATCTAGCATTCTGTCGGCCTCATCAAGTACCAAAGTGGTTACAAATTGCAGCTTCAGCTCGCGTTTTTGCATGAGATCTTTTAGCCGGCCTGGTGTGCCGATAATAAACTGCGGGCGACGACGCAAGTCGCGGATTTGCTTCTGCATGTTAACACCGCCAACGCATATTGCCGAGTAAAGATTAAGATTTGTAGCGAACGATTTGAACTCTTCATCGATTTGCATCGCTAGCTCTCGGGTCGGTGCCATAATAAGCACGGCCTTTTGGCCAGGATTAGTTTTGATCCTATTAATAATCGGTAGCACGAAAGCAGCAGTTTTGCCGGTACCAGTATTGGCTAGGCCAATTACATCTCGACCTTCAAGGATTGGCTTAATAGCTCCATCTTGAATAGCTGTTGGGTACTCGTGGCCTTTTTTGGTGATATTGGCCTGCAAATCGGCTACAAAACCGAAGTCGCTAAATTTGTGAACTGGCACAAACTCAACCCTGTCGATTTTTTCGACTGCTTTATTGATATATTTAGTGGGGTCAATGTAAGCCTTACCCCGGTTGTTTCTGCGGTTGTTGCCTCGGCTATTTGAGCCAAAGGACCGCGATTGGTTACCGCCTCGTTTAGAACGAGAAGCGGAAAAAGATCTGTATGCCATTAAATACCTTTCTGTTCAATGGATGAACAGCGAAGTAATAGTTAGAACTATATCGGTATTCATCATTATCTTTAATTGGTGATACAATAATAACATAAGTTATATATGGTGTCAATTATATTATTTTGCTAAGCGTAATCAGCTACAAGCCTTAGCAATTGAAATATATAGCATTTTTTGCTATGCTTATCAGGTTAGCAGGGCTAACAATGGGGCGTCGCCAAGTGGTAAGGCAACGGTTTTTGGTACCGTCATACGCAGGTTCGAACCCTGCCGCCCCAGCCATCCAAAGAGCCGGTACATTAGTGCCGGTTTTTTGGATAGTTTTGTGGGCAGGGTGAGAAGCCTATCCGCTTCTGGCGGAAACCCTGCCGCCCCAGCCAATAGTACTTATGATTATTATTCTAGATACCCGCCTGTTCCTTTGTTTATTTTTGAATAAATCTGTTTATATATTATGTTTGCTTCAGAGTGAGTTAGTGACTTTTCTAAATGACGAAGCGTAATGCGTACAAGCACATTCTTTTGATTAGGGTTAATGCCTAAGCGACTTCTAGCCTTATCGGGCAATACTTCGTAGCTCGTTTCGCTTAAAATCTCTACACTCTCAAGGGAATCAAGTTTATTTCCAAGTGCATCGCGAATATCAGAGCTAATATCTTCTTCAACATAACCACTCGGTACACTATAAGATATATCTCGTACAATAGCGGGCTGATTTGATACCGCCCTGTAAGGTTCAAGATTACCCATTTGTTCAGCAATCTTAGGGTTGCTAGATCGTAGATAACGAACATCCGAAATGCCTTTAAGGGTCATAACCAAACGATCTAGGCCCATACCCAATGCCCAGCCAGAGTATTCACTTGGGTCAAGACCCGCATTTGTTAAGATTTTTTCTTTTATCAATCCACATTCCAGGATCTCAATATCATGATCACTTTGTACCGCGTTTACTTCGATACCTTCGTTCGTATAAGGATGTGGTGAATCTACAATACGCAACTTCCAGCCTGGTGCAGCAGTTTTCGCCACGCCCTTTACGACGATAACTAGATCGTCCTTTACAATTGTTTTGCGGGCAGAGTTTTTTACAATTCTCCACATTTCAAGCATGTGGACTTCACTTACGTGTTTTTTATCAGACACATCACGCCTATAGGCTAATCCTGGTAGCAGTATAACGACATCATCCCAATCATCTCGCCTTGCAAGCTCTCTTAAGATACCTGGCAGGTGTGCACTGGTGTGGGTACGAAGTATATGTGAATTATCGACATAATGTGTGTAAGTTGAGGAACGGCTTATATTGTCGCCAGAAATTAAGAGATTGTCGTAATTGTCTTCTACAGTGACCACAGGGTCTTTTCGATACACTAAAACTTCACTTTGCGGGTGACTTGAACGCATATACTGTTCGACTTTTTCATATACCATCTTAATAGCATGGGGTTTTTGTGACTGCGTAAGGTCACTAATTGCTAGGTATTTCTTAAGTGACTCCTGGCTGATAGGCTCAATATACATTTTCATTTTAATACTCCTTATTATTATTTTAGTTGTTCGAGGCAAAATAAAAAACCTGCCTCGAGGGCAGGTTCCAAATTATGGCAATGGGGACTCTATCCTCGAAACGGGTTGAGAATAAAGTTAAAAAATAAGTTGTGCGAGCACGTTTTCATGAGGCCTACAATATCATAAATAAATATGGATTACAAGCCTTTTACGCTTATTGATATATGCTTTGGTGTATAATTAAAGCAGTTCTAACCTGGGTTACAATGCTTAGCCACCTTTAAAACAATCGACAATAGTCGGTTTTTTTGTATTTATAAATACTTATTTAGGCTATTCACATACTTAATAATACTTGCATTGCCAGATCTATTAGCGTACATCTGCATGTTGCCAATAATTTTGCGATTAGCCTTTATGTCTTCTGCAGTATCAAGCTTACCTAGTTTTTTCTGTTCTTGCGAAAACAAACCTGCGTAACATTTTTTAACTGCATCATGCTCACCAATCTCCCCAAAAGCTTTTAGCGCAGTATAATAGTCCCCTTTAGAGAAATAATATGCACCCTTGTTGTGATATATAGAATTATTAAGTTTAGCCCGATCAAGGGAATACTGGGCGAAGTTGAGGGCTTTTTTGTATTCGTTTCCTCGCATAAAATAAATTGCACCATTGTGGCCAGCCATATGAATAAGCTTAGGCTCATCGCTTTGTTTGGCGTACTTTAGGGCCTTAGCGTAGCTAGAACTGCCACAAAAATCTACCACGACATTATTATAGGCAGCTGCCAGGTTCTTTTCGACAATGTCGCGCTGACTACTGAGTATGTAGGCAATACGGGCAGACTCTAGCAGTGACTCGGCAGAAACATCGTGGGTCTTAAAATATTGGTCGCTAACATCAAGTAGATTTATACTTACAATCTCTTCGATAGGTAATAAATTCTGGTTAGGCTTTTTGTAGTTAGCGAAAGTTCCACTGGTGGCCTCAATATCAGCGCCCTTAAAATGCAGTGCGACATGACCCGGATAAGTCTTTATTTCTAGGTCCTTAATATCATGTCTTAGCGAATAAAGGTGTATATATAATGTAACAATTTGGTTGCAATCACCCTCCAGCATATTTTTGCCCGGATCCTTCAAGAGTTCTCCAAAAGTACAAGATTTGCGGTATTTGTAGCGCCCAGCATGCGGGGACAAGTATGACATTATACTGCGCAGGTATTGCAGCTGCTCAGCATGCTCGGAGAGATTTTTGCTATCTATGCCAGCTGCACTAATCTCGGCCAAGACTTGATCTACAGAATGTTTGTTTTTAGACAAATAAATCTCAAAGCTGCTGGCAATGGCCAGAGAGTTATTATAGAGCTCGCGCCTTTTTGCTTTTTTTAGGTATTTATAGCCGCGGTATTTGAATTCACTCCAAAGATTAATACCTATAATGTTGTTTTGCAAGAACCAGTCTAGATCTTTCCTGATATCATCTTTAGTTTGGTGCTCATCTAGCTTGGCAAAAAACTTAGCCACCCTGCGCTCGCTAGGGTCAGTGTTATTACTAAATAAATAAAATATTTTTTGAAAAATGTTCATGCTATATTGTGGCGGTCTTATTCTAGCGTTAAAATCAGCGTACTAACTACAGCAGCTTCTTGATATCGTCTTCCATTTTGATTGGTTCTAGATTGCTAGCAAATCGGGCTACGACATTACCTTCTCTATCAATCAAAAACTTTGTAAAGTTCCATTTTATGGCACTTAGTAAGCCGCCTTTTTGTTTTTTTAGGTATTTATACAGAGGGTCGGCATTTTTGCCGTTGACATCAATCTTTGCGAAAGTCTCAAAAGTTGTTTTATAGCGCATGGCGCAAATATTGGCTATTTCTTCGTCTGATTCTGGAGCCTGATTGGCAAATTGATTGCAGGGAAAATCTAGAATCTCTAGGCCGTCTTTGTGGTATTTTTTATATAGCTTCTCTAGGCCTTCATATTGAGGGGTAAAGCCACAGTGAGTCGCGGTGTTGACTATAAGTAGTACCTTGCCGCGGTATTTAGTCATCTCTTGCATCTTGCCATCTACTTGCTTGATCTTATAGTCATATATACTCAAAATATTTAGTTCCTTGTTTACTTGTTATAGTTCTATTTTACTACACTTGGCTGTGTTTTAGATGCCTAAATACAAATGGCTTTGCTATAATAGCAGTCATATATCATGATAATTTTACTTCACTCATCTAAGACAATGAAGGCCACCAAGCTAGTAGGGCTAGAGCTATCTAAGCCGGCGCTGGCGGCTCAAGCTCAAGAGCTAGGGGTCTATTTGGCGAGCTTAAAGCTCGGAGAGATTCAGGCCGTCATGGGGGTTTCTGGCAATCTGGCTCAAGAAATCATGACCACAGCTAGTAGCTGGCCAGCTGCTCAAGACAAGGGCTCAGCCCTGCATAGCTTTCGGGGGGATGTTTTTAGTGGCTTGCAGGTGGCAAGCTTTGATAAAAAAGATCTAGCATATGCCAACCAACACCTCAAAATAATTTCTGGCCTGTATGGCCTTTTGCGGCCGCTTGATGCCGTGTCGCCTTATCGGCTAGAGATGGGCTACAAGCTGATTCGCGAGCCCTTCACCAGCTTGTATAAGTTCTGGAGTGATACGCTAGCCAAGCTACTACCAGCAGGCCAGCCAATTGTTAATTTGACTTCTCTAGAGTATGGGCGGGCCATTGTGCCTTATCTAGACAAGAGCTTAGTCATAAGCCCGCGATTTTATACATACAACGCCAAGGCTCGTCAGTACACCAGCGTAGCCGTGCATTCTAAAATAGCCCGCGGGGCCTTTGCGCACTGGCTTATAACTAAACGCATCAATAAGGTTTCAGAGCTAACTAATTTTGATGAGATCGGCTATAGGTATGAGGCCTCGCTAAGCACCCCACTGGCGCCAGCCTTTGTGTGTCGTGATTTTATGGGCAAAGGGCTGAGTGTTAGGCTGGGTTAATCTTGATTAACTCGAATAGGTACTAAGCTATCTGCGATTTTAGTACTGCAACGGTGGGCCAAGCCTAACTCAGCAATAGCCAAAATTGTATCAGCGTATTCTAATCCGCCATTAAGGCTACAGGCCCTGGTAAAATACCCTCCTCCAAGCCCGGGAGCTAGGTTTGCTTCTAAAAAGTATATCTTTCCTGCACTGTCCATCCTCAAGTCTATTCTGCCGTAATCGCGACCGCCAAGGACCCTAAACATTGTTAGCGATAAAGCAGCTATCCTCGCCCTGAGTATTGGATCAACAACTTTTACGACTCGCTCGGTGTCTTCCTTTTTGACATCGTGGCACAGTATTCTGTCGCCTTTGGCATTTTTATCGGTGAGTATCTCTATAGGCATTGCTGATGCTTCTGCACCAAACCCTAGGATAGCTACGCTGTATTCTCTTCCCTGCAGGAACGATTCAACTAAGGCTCTTGTGCCAAACACATTAAAGATAGATTCTACTTTACTGCTAAAATCATCAAAATTATGCGCTACAGAAAGCTCATCTATGCCCTTACTGCCACCCGATGATATGGGCTTAATGAAAAGAGGGTAAAGTATATCAAGATTATCGTTAGGCCCATACTCGCCAGGGATAGCTGTGAAATGGGCAGATGTTGGCAGCCCAGCATCTGCTATTGCTTGCTTGGCCAAGACCTTGTCATTATTAATATCCATCGCAGTCATGTTCGAGCCTGTGTATCTAATACCTTTTTGATCCAGAAACTCAGATAGCCAAACTACTCTTCCCTCCGGCCCGCCATCTAGGTCAAGCTTAAGCTTTGAAGCTCCCAGAAAAACTAAATCGGGCGATAGATCGGCTAGAGTGTCTAGGTCCTTAAGAGTATTAATTATGCTTATACCTACTTTAGAATATCTTTTTGTTAGAACAGCGAATACTTTATCTTGCGTAGATTTACTCATGCCTCCCGCACCAGCCCTATCGGTTCGTACTATTTGAATGTGTTTTGAAATTTTGGTCATTTTAATTACTTTAGCACTAGCCATATTAAGAAATGTTTTAATTAGATAATAATAATTATTTCTTGTCAATTATAACAGGTTAGGAGCTGGCTGGCTAGCTATATAGTGCTAGGGTGACATACAAATAATAATGTATTTGTAATAAATCGTAAAATCAGGTATAATATTGGAGTTCTTAGATACTATGCTGCTACGGCTCTAATGGATCAGGTTATTAAATAAGTTCTGGGTGCAGCTAAACAGCCGACAAGCTGGGATTCACCAGAGAGATAAGAAGGAACTATGGCAAAGAATCTATTTGTTGGTTCACTCCCATGGAGTGTAAACGACGAGCAGCTTGCTCAAATTTTTGCAGAGGCCGGTACAGTTGATTCAGCTCGTGTTATCACAGAGCGAGACAGCGGCCGATCTAAGGGTTTCGGATTTGTGGAAATGGCTTCAGACGATGAAGCTAAAAAAGCAGTCGAAATGCTAAATGGCAAAGAAATTGAAGGACGAGCTATCACCGTGAATGAAGCTCGACCACGCGAAGAAAGATAATATATCTTTCATACCACTAAACCCCGCTTAGGCGGGGTTTTTGGTTATGCTTGCGTAATAATTAGTATGGTTTTATAATACAGCGGATCATCAGATTGGTGATAGCGTTTGGATATTGGGAGTGCACATGCCTTGGAAAAACTGTGAGAAGTGTAGTGGTAGTGGTGTCTGCGGGGGGTGTGGCGGCAGAAACACTTGGGGATCTCGCTCATGCTCGACATGCGGTGGGGATGGTAAATGCAAGGATTGCAAAGGGAAGAAGGGTGCTTAATATTTATAACTTAGTCCCCAGCGAGCTTAGGCTTGCTGGGGACTCAGTCCTTTCTAGGCCCTGCTTACTAGGCTACCAATGGGTGTATCAGATAGTATCAAGCTAAAATTATCAGTCAAATGTTTTCTTATTGAGTCGGAAAGTGCAAAATTTTTATCTTTTCTGGCACTATCATAGCTGTCTATCAGCTCGAGTATTGTATCGTGGAGTGGATCGTCAAATACTAGCTGAAGCCCAAATACATCATCGACTAAGCGCATAGCTTCTCTGGCGTCTAAAGTATAAATTTTACCCTCTATAATTTTAAGGGCAGCTAGAGCCCTAGGAGTGTTTAGGTCATCCCTTAGAGCAGAGTTGAACTCTTCTAAGAACTTATCAACCGAGCCTGTTTGGTCCATTTCTGATAATTGTCCTACTCTAGCAAGCATCAAATTATCTACATACACCCTTAAGCTCTTCACCCTCTCATGGGCTGAGTTAATGTCCTCTATGTCTAGGTCCATTCTAGTTCTATAGTGAGCACTCATTACTAAGTACCGATAAGCCATAGGGTGGTTAATATCATTCATTACCATGGTATTGCCGAGTGATTTACTCATCTTGGTGGATCCTAGACTCAAATGCTCATTGTGCATATATATGTTGGCTTGCTTACCCCCACACTGGGCAAGCTCATTTTCATGATGAGGGAATTTAAGGTCTACTCCACCGGTGTGAATATCGAAGTTATTTGCTAATAACTCCCCGCTCATAGCAGAACACTCGATATGCCAGCCTGGTCTACCTGGATAAAGACTAGTACCAATCTTAAAATCCCACTGCGGCTCACCTGGCTTACTGGCCTTCCACAGCACAAAATCAGCAACTCCTATTTTCTGATCTTGATCGTCCGTAACTCTGGGTTTAGCTGTGAAGTCGAGGTTTACAAGCCTACCGTATGTCTTGCCTGTCGCCTGATAATTCTTAATGCTAAAATATACACTTCCTGAAGATATATATGCAACCCCTTGCTCTCTTAAATCTAAAATTATCTTCTGCATTGAATCTATAAAGTCGGTAGCTCTGGGTAGATGACTTATATCCCCTCTTTTTACCCCTACTTTCTCAATGTCTTCTGTAAATAAGTCCGTGTACTTGTCTGCCAGTCTCCCAAGCGCAGTCATTGGCTCATCATCTGGGTAAATTTGCTTTGATTTAGCTATCATCTTGTCGTCAATATCTGTGATATTCATTACCCACTCGACATCATGCTGCTCGACATGCCTTATAACCCTTTGGAGCAAGTCGGGTAATAAAAAGGCCCTCAGGTTGCCTACATGAACATGGTCGTAGACCGTGGGCCCACAGCTATATATGGTTACCCGATTAGAATTGATTGGCTTTAATTCTACTTTGGTATTTGTTAGTGAGTTGTATAGCTTGAGCATTATTAACTATTATATACCTTTCTTAATACTTCTGCAGTATGCCTGCAGTCTTCAAGCGCATCATGCCGCCCTCGCGTTGGCAGTCCAAAATATTCAAATGTAGCTTCACTTCTTATAATATCACCGCGTCCTTTTTTAACCATATGCATATATGCCAGGCTCCAAATATCTAAATAATGATAATCGTGCTCATATATATCCTTACCTACCGAATTCAGCATTTTAGAAAGCATGGTGTGGTCTAGCATTTCATTCCAGCTTGCTAGATATATTTCTGTTCCAAATTTGCTTAAAAATATCTCAATTACATCCTCCTCCATAGGAGCACTATTTAAAATACCCTGTGTAATTCCATGTACATCAAATGACTCCTTGGGCATATTTGAAACATCTTGCTTGATGTAGCTTAGGAAACTATCTTTTTCTTTCAGGCTTTGTTTATCTAGCAGTACTGCCCCAAGCTGGATTGGCAAGGACTTTTTGAGATCCAGTCCGGTGGTTTCGAAGTCGATTAAAAGTATGTCTTTAGAAAAGCCTCGCATCCTAAAAGGCCTGCCTATTGTCTAATGCCCTACTCAATGTCAGCTGATCGGCGTACTCTAAATCCCCACCAATCGGCAATCCATGAGCTAGCTTGCTAATTTTGCCAGTATAGCCCTGATCTATAAGCTTGCGCGATATGTAAATTGAAGTAGTCTCACCTTCAATATTAGGGTTGGTGGCAAGGATGATTTCTTCGGGCTCTACTAACGAGACTCTATCTATAAGACTTTGGATTTCCAAATCATCTGGTCCGATACCGTCAATAGGGCTTATTACGCCATGTAGTATATGATATTGGCCTCTAAATAAGCCCGTTCTCTCTAGCGCTACTATATCCATTGGGCTAGATACTACAGCTATAAGATCGGCTGTCCTGCTGGTGCTTGAGCATATAGGGCATAAATCACCCGAGGCATAATTCTTGCAGGTATGACACCTTTGGAGACCTTTCTTGAGCTCTAGCACTACCCTGCCGAATTGCTCGCTATCACCGTTGGCGAGTAAATAAAAAACCATTCGCTCGGCAGACTTTGCGCCAATCGATGGCAACTTAGAAAACTCATCTATTAGATTAGTAATATTATCTGGGAGAATCTGCATGAGTTTACTACATGCCAGGAAGATTCATGCTACCAGCAATCTCTTGCATTTTCTCTGTAGCCTCACTCATAAGGTCCTTATTTGCCTGGTTAACTGCTGCGATGATCAAAGATGACAGCCTTTCAAGGTCTTCACTGGCTTCAGGCTTAATCTCTATACTCTTAATCTCGACATTCATACTGGATTGACTAATCGCTAGGCCAGCCGTAACTGTGACATCACCTTCGCCTGCCTCTGCCACGATTTGCATTCTTTTGAGCTCTTTTTGTAATTTTAAGGCTTTCTGGGCCAATTTGGCTTTTTCCATCATCGACATAATATTTCTCCTTTTATTGAAGTTACAACAATACTATTGTATCTGATATAGCCTAGCTTCGCTATATCCAGCCGAAAAAGTACTAACCAGCTTCCAGCTAGATGGGACCTGATCGTAATAATCATGCTGCCCTGTCTTGCCTATAACCCATACTCTTCCCGACTGGATGTCATTATAAGAGTCTAAGTAGATGCCCTTATCATATATCAAGCCAGATTCACCATAGCCGTTCGGCCTACCCTGCTTTGTGTATAGAAATATATCTAAGCCAGTTCTGTTGTAATAGCTACTATCAAAATAGACATACAATTCTCCGGCGATAAGCTTGTCATCAGGCTTGAAGCTACTCTCAAGGCCACTCATTACGGTGCTCATTTGATGATTAGACTGTGAATTAACATTTCTAATTCCAACCAGCTGAGAACTCACCACAATAAATAGTAGTAGTGCTGCTAGGATTTTATTTTTGGCGTTAATCTCAGATATCGCCAGAGCCAATAGCATGCATAATCCAATGGCCGCAAACACAAAATACCGCTCATGGTAGATTGGCCTAAAGAAAGATATTGAAAGTGCAAATAGTATGGGGAAAAAGCTAAAGAGTAATATAAGCCTAGAGAAGTGGGCTTTTGTTTTGTCATTTATGGTATGAGCTACTATTACAACAAGCAAAATAACAGGAACTACCCAGTACAATACTGGCCATAAAGCACGGCCATCGGTAAATGTAGTAAACTGCCATATGGTATCGTTAAGAGTCATGGCTGACGCCCTAGATAACCAGCCAAGGCCCTGCCCCCTAGTTAGTTGGCTCAGCATATTTGGCACCCATGGCATAAAAAGTATTACTGCCGCAAGATTAGCTAGCCACCATCGCCAATTAGTTAATATGGAAATCTTTTTGCTACCTGTTTGCATGAATATAGCCACTACATAAATCCAGAAGCTAATCACTACGAGTGCGGTAAAATAATGCGTATAAAGGCCAGCCGTGATGCCAGCTACATATATGATATAACCCCTCCAATCTTTTTGATTTTGGGTTATATATATAACACCCAGCATCGCTACAAGCAGAAATACTCCTAGCACGCCATACATCCTAGCTTCCTGGCTATAGCGAATTAGAAATGGGTTGAGGGCTAAAATAAAGCCTGCCAGCGCAGCTACATTGTGCTTTTTACCTACCTTCAACACAATAAAGTAGCCTAACCCTACAACAACCACGCCAAATACAGCACTAAGTGACCGTAAAGCCAGAGCTGAACTGCCAAATAACAAACCCCAACCATGCAAGAGCTCGTAATACAGTGGCGGGTGTACATCCCTGGCCGAGCCGAGCCAAACACCGAGCCAATCTTTACTAGAGAGCATAATACTGAATCCTTCATCGTGCCATATGCTTGATTTAGTAATGCCGAAGGCTCTAGTAACTACAGCTAAAATGATAATTAAGACTAGAACCAATAGCCAATGCCTATTTAGCGTCTTGGAAAATTTATTAAAACTATTTTTTATACTTACCACGTATCAACTGCCAGCGTATCTTAGCTAAGTCACCGAAGGTTTGTATTGAGGCCTTTATGGGTGATGTACCGCTAATTTTGCTTCCTTGCTTAATGTCATGCCAATCAGGCACATCGATAATACCAATCGTGTAGCCTTTTTTTCTAGCTATCGCTAGCACCTCCATATCAAAGCCCCAGCTATCGATCGTCTGTAAGGGGAATATTGATTGTGCCGATTCTTTGGTGAACCCCTTGAAGCCACACTGGGTATCGGCTATACCTGGTAGTAGAACCATCTGAACTAACATATTGCCAGCTCCTGAAATTAACTTACGGATACCTTTATGGCTCTTTTGAAGGTCCCTAACGCATATAGCAAGTTGGCTGCCGGATTGCATTAGGCTAACAGCTTCCTTGATGTATTTGAGGGGTGTCGCTAAATCTGCATCCATAAAAATAATATACTGCCCCTTGGCCTCTAGCATACCCTTTTTGACTTGCAGGCCTTTAATAAACTTACCTTTAGGCTTCGGGCCAACATCGATGACTTTGATTTTATTAAAAACTTTAGAATGAGCATTTACTTCCTTGATGGTGTCATCTGGGCTTCTTGCATCAACCACCAAGACCTCGATATTGAGCTTTTCTTTGCTAGCGTACTTGTGTAGCTGATCTAGTGTTGGTCCTATCCTGCCCTGCTCATTATAGGTTGGTATTACAATACTTATTAGGTCTTTCATTGATTTATCTCGCAGGCACTAAATAGTAGCTTGCCATTAAAGTCTGAATAGAAATCCTTGACTGTGGCATTAGGGAATTTTGCCTTAACAATAGCTACCTGTTTATCGTGGTCGGCTCCAGCTGGCACTATTATAAGGATATTTGTAGTATTAGCTATTGGTAGGTCTCTTAGCTGGGCAGTATCCAGTAGACTATACTGAGACTTTTTATGGGTTAGATACTCGATTGTGTTGGCCTCATAACCGCCCATAATAACATAATTACTTCGTGCGGGATTATTTGTAGAGATCAAATATTTGGCGATTGCCACTGAGCCCTCATTGTAGGCTTCATAGGTCTTGGCATCCTGAGCCCACGATACGAAGTATTGCCGATATGCCTGAATCAGGGATAGGGCCATGAGCACACAAACCAAGAATAAGCCTGTGATTCGGGCCAGCCTATTGATAGGAAAGGTCTGATACCACATATAAAGCAAGTAATTTACTCCCATGCCGGCCATAATTAGAACTGGCACGGCTGTGCCTATGGATCTTAGAGCGTGAGGCAAACCTTCTGCCGTCAAAAGAGATGGCAATAACATTGATCCAAAAACAACCAGAAGCAATGCATACTTAGGTTTGGCAAAGTTAAATAGGCACATGACTAGGCCCAAAATAAACATTATGCCCACGAAAATATTTAGTAGCGGCTGGCCAGAAAAATTATGCCGATTATTACTATCCCCTATGTAATTGTATTGCAAAATAGTTTTTGCTGTTCCAGAAAGCAGAGTTTGAATTGGCTGACCATTATTTAAGTTTTTGTTCAAAAAGCTGGTACCACCTGCCCTAGCTGTAGACCCTCCAGGGTCCTTGATGGTGGTATACAAAAGTGGGCTCATAACTGCCCCAAAAACAGCCATACTAAGAATTAGCTTCTTCCAATTACTCATTAGCCAGCTTCTTCTAAAGATTAGCATATATATAAAACCTGCGAAGATTGCTGTTAATATCATGGAGAACGCTGTGTATGTATAAAATCCTAAGCCTAGAGATACTGCAGCAAGAATATAGTAAATCTTTTTATTAGTCTTATAGGCCTTAGCGCCAAATAGTAATATTAAGGCTATGAATAATGGCACTAGGCTAGCCCTAAAGCCATCGCGTTGAATTGTCACCACCCACGGATTGATTGCAAAAAAGAAAGCCGTGATCAGCGCTGTTCGGCGATTAAACCACTCTTTAGTGGCAAAGAATACCACTATTACGCTAAGAACTCCGAAGAGTGCAGGTGCAACTCTCAGAGCTGTTATTGTATTTCCCATCGCTAGGACAAAAACAGCCTGGAAATAAAAAAACAATGCCTCGCGGGGGCCATTAGTATTATAAATAATCCTTAGGTCGCGGTTTTCTAGGATCTTGAATATATCTAGTCCGTTTGCTGCTTCATCTGGATGTAAACCTGGCGGGAGTGTATTTAGCTGGTAGAATCTAAAAAATATAGCTAATGCGACTATTGCCAGAAGCAAAAACCAGACCATATTTTTCCTTATAAAAATGAGTGTTTTGTTATTTTTCATTATTAAATATAAAGTACTTATACATTAGATAATTATAAAACAGAACAACTGCTACAGCTGCTAGCAGGGCGGTGTTTCTAATATCAAACTCTCTAGTAAAGGGTAGCCTTAGGTAGCTAGTGATGCTGTATGCTAGCTGAGCTGGCCAAATCCAGACATCAGTAAAAACAAAAAATATTATTGGGCGAATTAAATATAGGCCAGCCGCAGTAATAATAAAAAACAAAACTAACTTAGCAGGAGATAGCTTTTTTGCCTTAAAGGTGAAGTTCTTATTGAATATGAAGCTATTAATCATTGCTGCAGTTCCAGATATTAACCCAGCCAAGACCACCCCAGTAATATTGTATTGTTTGCCAGCGAGAGTAAAGCTAAATATTAAAAGGGTACTGGGTAGTATTGTGGCCGCAAGAATATTTAGCAGGGTAAAATCTACCAGGGTGTTAAGTATGCCAACTAGACCAAATCTACCAACTTGGGCAGCCTCGGAAAGTTTATTAGAAGGTTTGGATTTAGTGTTACTCATCATATTGCTTATGGATTTATTATAACTCAATCTGTTCGGATATTAAATATTAATTTTGGCCGCCTCGGTCAATAGACTTAAAGAGGGTTTGCTCGGGCTGGAAGAATAGTTCGACTTCGCCAGTTGGACCATTACGATGCTTTTTTATAAGAATATCCGCGATATTCTTCTTCTCAGAATCCTTCTCATAATAATCCTCGCGATATATAAACATCACTACATCAGCATCCTGCTCTATAGAACCAGATTCTCGTAAATCGGACAACTGCGGGATCTTTGGTGATCTTTGCTCAACCGACCTAGAAAGCTGAGACAAGGCAATAACAGGCACATTTAGCTCTCGGGCCATTCCCTTAAGACCGCGGGATATTTCGGATATCTCCTGAACCCTATTTTCTGATGAGTTACGGCCACTCATTAGCTGCAAATAATCTATAACTATCAGCCCTAGATCGTGCTCAGATTGAAGACGGCGGGCTTTAGTTCTCATCTCCATAACATTTGCCATGGCAGAGTCGTCGATGTATATCGGCGCTTCGGACAATACCCCCATGGCCTTATTGAGTTTTTCAAAATCCTTATCTTCAAGACTCCCCGTTCTAAGCTTCCAGCTATCAATGCCGGCCTCCGACGCGAGAAGTCTGTCTATCAATTGCTCCTTGCTCATCTCTAGGCTAAATACGCCCACTGGGACACCCTCTTTAGTTGCGACATTCTGGGCAATATTTAACGCCAAGCTAGTTTTGCCCATACTAGGCCGAGCCGCTAAGATAATTAAGTCGGATTTCTGTAGGCCTGCCAAAAGATTATCTATCCCGGAAAATCCAGTTGGAACTCCGCGCAGACTTTCTTTATCTTTGTGCAAGCTATCGAGACGATCAAAACTCTCGGCTAGGACATCCTTTATAGACACAAAGTTTTGCCTGAGGTGCTTTTGGCTGACATCGAAAAGTGTTTTCTCGGCATTATCCAATAAGCTATCGAGAGGCTGATCCTCGTCATAGGCCATTGTGTTAATTTGACTAGAGGCCTTGATTAGTCTTCGCAGAGTGGCCTTTTGGGCAACAAACTGGGCGTACTGCACTACATGCGCAGCTGATGGAACGCCATTAACAAGCTCCGTCAGGTAACTTGCGCCGCCCATACTCTTAAGTGTACCCTGCTTATCCAGCTCTTCAGAGAGTGTTACTACATCTAGCGGTTCGCGTTTTTCGTATAGACTAAGGATGGATTCAAATATATGACTATTTTTATCTACATAAAAATCGTCAATATGCACTACATCGGCAATTTTAATTATTGCGTCTTTATCCATCAGTAGCGACCCAAGTAGGCTGGCTTCGGCCTGGGGGTTTTGCGGCGGTACCTTGACGCTCAGGACCTCTTTGGCTGTAAACTTCTTAGCCATCTATTACCTCTCCGCCCAGTATCGCCATCGCTGAACTGACTAATTCTTCCTGAGAATCGATCTGAGTGGGCTTTTTAATAGCTTCCAGCTTGATAATTAGATGCATACTTCGACCATACACCTTGGTAAAGGCCTTCTCGACTAAACTAGTATTTCGTGGTTCAGCGATTCTATCCTTATGAAAGCTAAACCTACAGACGACCTCAATACTATCTTTGTAGACTCTAATCTCCGCTCCTTTCAGGACTGCATATAAAGAATTGTTGTAGTGCTTGATGACACTAAGCGACTTAATGAACAACTCCTCGCTGTCAGGTCTTAGTTTGGTCTCGGGCTCTAGGGTTTTACTCTTAGGGGCGCCAGCGGTGCTAGCACCCTCAATATTACCTACCTCTTTGTGTGAATTAACCTGGGCTGAGGCGAGAGCCATTGGCATTGTGGGCTGGGTGCTATTAGCCTGTGAATTTATGAACGATTTAGCTAGCCCAACCTGTAAAACTAGCTGCGGCAATGATGACTGACGAATATTTGACTGCACCCAGTGAAGGTTCTCAGCGAGGCCTAGTAGGAACTCATCACTGTACACATCCCCTTGTTGCAAATAACTCTGAATACTATCTAGCATCTGCTGGGCCAGCAGTGAAGTATCGGCGCCGGAGTCGTATAGCGCCTGTAAGAATGAAAGCATTTCCTTGATTTGATTGGCATCTCGGGCATCAAATATCTGTTTTATTTTAGTGCTATCCTGTAGCCCTGTGAAGTCCGATATTATGCTAACCGTTATTGGCCCTTTAATGGCCGAGACTTGGTCTAATAAGCTAATTGCATCCCTAAAGCCACCCCGGCTGATCTTAGCAATCAAGTCCAGTGCCTTGTCTTCAATTATTATATTTTCTTGGTCTGCGATGTATCTTAAGTGCTTTGTCATATCAGAAGCAAGGATTGGCTTAAAATCGAATCTTTGCGTCCTGGATGTAATTGTCTCGGGCAGCTTGTGCGCTTCGGTGGTGGCAAAAATAAATACGACATGGGCAGGTGGCTCCTCGAGGGTCTTTAATAGGGCATTAAAGGCAGGGGTGGTGAGCATGTGTACTTCATCGATAATATAAACCTTGTACTCGAGCTTGGCAGGTAAAACCTGGACTTTCTCTCTAAGGCTTCGAATTTCATCTATGCCGCGATTACTAGCCCCATCTATCTCTATTATATCGAGGTGGCTAGATATAGAATCCTCCTTATTTAGGCCGTTTAATTGCTTGGCGATAATCCTAGCAATGCTTGTTTTACCAACACCACGCGGCCCCGTAAGCAGATAAGCGTGACTATGTTTGCCCGTGGCTATAGCGTTAGTAAGAGTACTAACGACATGCTTCTGGCCAACTACCTCGCTGAAGTCAGCAGATCTATATTTACGATATAAAGCTAAATTAGACAAACCACTCTCCTACTTTAGTAGCTATTATAGCTGATTAGTTAGGCCTTTTACAGGTCTATTATATAGTAGAGATAAGCGCCTCTATGGCAGCCCAAGAAGGCTTGGTACCAGCCGGCACAACGATTGTGACTTCATCGCCTGGCTGAGCCTTGAAATAAGTGACACTGGCATAAAGAACTCGATATTTTATATCGCCAACCACTGCAACATATTGGCCATTCTCGAGTGATATCTTGGCTATAATCTTTTTGCGTTCTACTGGACCAATCTGCTTGTATATAAAGCTACCGTCCTGAGCTATAGTTAGCTTGAGAGTGTCTCCTTCGACTAGCTTGGATTTAGAAGCATAATTAGCTGGTACTGGATAGACTTTGCCATCTGGACCAATCATATTCTGGCCATCAAACTGGCCTTCTATTATTTTACCAATGGAGTCCTGTGAGCCAGGCTGAACTAAATCTTGAAGCTTGGGCTCAGGCAAATCACTTGAACTAACGCCGAGCTTCTTAAGCTCTTCTTCTACCTGTTTAATAGTATCTTGAGCGACCTGCATTTGGGTCGCTAGATTCTGCATAATTTTCTGTTTATCTTTATCTATCATTTTGTTAACCTACCTTACATAAATTACTTTTTACACATTTTAGCAAGAAACAGTACAAAAGCCAAACAAAAAAGACCCCAAAGGGTCTAAATTGTGATTTACAGATTAAAAACTACTGCAATTCAATTGTCGCTCCGGCCTCTTCAAGCTTCTTCTTGGCCTCTTCTGCCTCTTTGGCAGGCACAGCTTCTTTGATCATCTTAGGCGCACCATCTACCACAGCCTTGCTTTCTGCAAGACCTAGGCCAGATACTTCGCGCACTGCCTTGATTACATCAATTTTCTTTTCGCCTGTTGCAGTTAGCATAATGTCGTAAGCACTTTTAGCCTCTTCGACTTCCGCTTCACCACCTGCTGGACCACCAACCGCAGCTGCTGCAGCTGGAGCGGCAGCACTTACGCCAAAGTGATCTTCCAAAACCTTAACTAATTCTGACAAATCTAAAACACTTAGTTCCGAGATTTGGTCAACTAGTGATTTAAACTTTGCGGGTACTTCTTTATTCTCTTCAACTGAAGCTACAGATTCCTCTTTAACTTCATCTTTTTTCGTAATTTCTTCTGCCATTTTATACTTCTCCCTTCTTAACTTGCAGTGCGTTTAGCACATGCAATACTTGAGTTATATTGCCATTTAGGACTCTTACAAATCCACTTAGTGGAGCCGCAATTGTACCTACTACTTGGGCCGTAAGAATCTCTCGACTCGGTAGCTTAGCTAGCGCTAAGATATTTTCACGGCTTATTGTGTTCCCTGATTCATCGATGCCACCAATGATCTCTAGGTTCTCATTTGTTTTAGCAAAATCTGCAATTACTTTGCAGGTTTGTGCTTCATCCTGACCAAAAGCAATTGCCATTGGTCCTGTAAAAACCGAATGATCGGCTTTTTTAAGTTCGGTTTGTGCGATAGCAACCTTTACTAAGGTATTTTTACTTACCTTATAGCTGATACCGGCCTCTCGTAGCTTATTGCGCAAATCGTTAATTGACGGGACATCTAAGCCGCGGTAATCAGTCATTACGGCAATTTTGCTACTTGTGAAGGCCTCGGCTAAGACCTTTACATCAGCCTCTTTTTGCTTGCGTGTTTTTGCCATAGGCATCCTCCGATGCTTTAAATTTAATGTGCATGATTACCAAACAAAAAGCCCCCGGTAATAAACCTAGGACCTTAAAGTTTGAAAATCTATTGTTAGATTTGTAACCTCATGTAGCGAATTAAGTCATTTAGACTGCTACAGTCTTTGGTAATCGATATTATTATAGCAGCTTAGCGGTGAATATTCAACTACAAACTACGCTTAAACGCATTATCGTATGGCCATGCAAGGTCATTGGCTAGCTTGGCGGTGTAGGTAGCGAGCTGGTTACTTTGTAGATCGCCTAAAATGGCTTTGCCTATCAGCATGCCGAGCTCTCTGGACTGGGAAATGCCTATGCCACGACTAGTTAGGGCCGCCATGCCAAGTCTCAGGCCACTGGGCCGCCATGCTGATTTGAGGTCGCCGGGCACTGAATTACGATTTGTTATTACACCTGAAACTTCAAGTGTTTGCTGAATTGCTAGGCTATCGGAGGCCTTGGGCAGATTAATTAAGCTAAGGTGGGTTTCGCTCTTGGCTGAGACGGTAATGCCAGACGAGAGTACTCCTTGCTCTAGCGAAGCAGTATTAGCTACGACTGATTTGATGTATTTACTAAAAGGCACTTTGTCGGTGTACTCGTCCTCGCCGAGTACCTCCATTAAGGCCTGGCCAACGGCAGCTATCTGATTGAGATGCGGCCCACCGCTGGTTCCAGGAAAAACAGTCTTATTGATCGCTGGCATGTACTGCTTTTTAGCAAAAAGTAACGCTGAGCGCGGTCCACGCAGTGTCTTGTGCGTGGTTGTTGTCACGAAGTCCGCCCCACTGCCATCAGGATTAAATGGGCTGCTGTGCTCACCGGTGGCGACTAATCCTGAAATGTGAGCAATATCTGCCAATACAAGGCAGCCATTACCATGAGCCAGGCTGCATATTTCTGTAAACTCATACTTTTGTGGATAGGCCGAAAACCCAACGACCAATAACCTTGGCTTATACTTAATAATTTTGCGCTTAAGCTCGGCTAGATCCAAAACAAAGCCCTGGGGGCTAGGCGTGAGGTAGTATGATTGGTGGTTGAAGAACTTTAGATAGCTGCTAGACGAGTGAAGATGGCTGAGGTGGCCACCGCTGGCTAAGTCCAGGCTAAGTACTGTATCGCCAGGCTCAAGAACAGTTAAAAATACCATGGCATTTGCTGGGCTACCAGACAGTACTTGGACATTTACGCCATACTCACCAGTTGAATCAAACACCTCAAGAGACTTTTGCTGTACAAACTCTTCTAGCTCATCGGCGAGTATGTTGCCTCCATAATATCGCTTTCCTGGGTAGCCTTCGGCGTATTTATCATTCCATATTGAACCTAGCAAATCTAAAACTTTAGGACTTGGGTAGTTTTCTGAGGCTATTAAATTGATAGTGGCTTGCTGACGAGAGTTTTCTTGCTCAGTTAGCTTGTATATTTTATTCATTATATGCCCTAATTATACCATTTAGCTTACAAATGTAATTAATTAATGTATCCTTTTATGGCTACCCGCCAAACTACGATCAGTTAGGCCTGCTAACAGATACTAGCAGATCAATTGCTGGGTTACTCGGATATAAAAAGCCCCAATGTGGGGCTTTTTATATAATTGACCGAGCTATTTCTGCCTGGCCTCACGCAAGGCCTCGTTGTGGTCGAGCCTGATGCTAGGGCTCATGCTAGAAGTTATATATATATTTCGGATAAACACTCCTTTGACTCCACTCGGCTTAGCCGATGAAAGAGCCTTAACTACCGATCTGGCATTGGAATATAGATCCTCAGGCTTGAAGCTAAGTTTCCCAATCGCGACATGTATAACCCCATTGGCATCATTCTTGATTTCCACCTTACCCTTCTTAAACTCATCGACTGCCTTGGCTGGATCGGCCGTTACAGTACCATTTTTAGGTGAAGGCATTAAGCCTTTTGGGCCAAGTATTTTCGCAAGTTTGCCTAGCTCACTCATTTTGTCTGGGCTGGCAATTAATATATCAAAATTAAACTTTTCCTTTGCTATTTCTTTTAATATAAGTTCACCATCTACAAAATCAGCTCCTGCCTTCTTAGCTGCCTCAGATTCATTCTCGCCAGATATCACGGCAACTACCAAAGTTTTGCCAGTACCTGCAGGTAATGAGATATTAGTTCTTACCATCTGATCAGCCTGCCTAGGATCAATATTTAGCGTTGCATGCAATTCAGCAGTTGCGTCAAATTTTACCTTAGAAATCTTGGGCAGCAAAGCCATGGCCTCTGCAAGCGTGTAGAGCTTATCCTTTTCGAGCATATCTCGCGCAGACTTCTGGTTCTTTGTGTACTTTTTAACTCTAGGCTTTTGTTTGGTTTTCGGTACTTCGATGGATTTTTTAGAATCTATCTTTTTAGCCTCTTTGGCTTCTTTATCACTGGCCTCGGTTTGGGCCTTAATGCTTCTCTTACCGGATTTAGCAACCTTTACGGGTTTTTCTAATTCACTAGCTGAAGACTCACCTAACTCTGCTACTTCTTTAGGCTCTAAGTCTTTCTTTATAACTTTTTTGATTGATTTTTTACTATCTTCCATATCATCTCCTTCGGTGGTCAAGCTCTAAAGTTTAATTAGATCCCACGATTAGGTTATTATTATTTACTCTACCTCTACCCCCATAGACCTTGCAGTGCCAGCAATTATTTTTTTTGCGGCTTCTATATCATTAGCATTTAAATCTGGCATTTTTATTTCTGCTATTTCGGTGAGCTGGGCTTGTGTTAGTTTCCCAACTTTATCCTTATTGGGAACGCCAGAAGCCTTTTTGAGCTTTAGAGCTTCTTTTATTAGGGTTTTAGCGGGGGTGCCTTTGGTGACAAAGCTCATTGACTTGTCTTCATAAATAGTGACATGAACTGGAGTAGGCTGACCCTTGCGATCTTGAGTCTGCTCATTAAAAGGATTTATAAAATCCATCATGTTAACTCCGTATTGACCTAGTGACGAGCCTACAGGAGGCGCTGGTGTAGCCTGACCTCCCATAATTACCATCTTTACTTTAGCTTGAATTTTTTTTACTGCTGCCATTTTTAGTAGTTCCTTTCTAGATCTTCTTTACTTGCAGGGAATCGAGTTCAACTGGTGTTTCGCGTCCGAACATACTAACTAGCACCTTAATCTTGCCCTTCTGCTCATCGATTTCATTAACCTGACCATCAAAGCCCTTAAAGGGGCCATCGGTGATATTTACTGTTTCGCCTATCTTGAAGTCTATTACATATTTGGGTTCGTCAATGCCCATTCTACGCTGAATAGACTTGACCTCGTCTTCACTTAGAGGTGTTGGCGTGGTACTAGTGCCTACAAAGCCAGTTACATTAGGCGTGTTACGAACCACGAACCAAGAATCCTCGGTGATAGCCATCTGTACCATGATATACCCGGGGAATATCTTACGCTCAACTGTTTTACGGTGGCCATTCTTGATTTCTATTTGCTTTTCTTTGGGCACGATAATATCAAATATCTTATCCTTCATGTCTAAAGAATCAGTTCGCTGGCGCAAGGCTTCAGAAACTTGATCTTCATAACCAGAGTAAGTGTGAATAACGAACCAATCTTTTTGTACTGTAGACATTATGGAATCCTCAAAATTAATGACTTTAATGTTGTTCTCCAGGCAGCGTCAAGGCCTGCGAGTATTAAGCCCAGGATAATAGATACTGCAACTATCAAACCAGCTAGTTGAAGGGCTTGCTTTCGAGTTGGCCAAACAACTTTTTGCATTTCGGCCACTGATTTCTTGATGTAATTTGTAAATCCGTGCATGATTCGTATCTAATCTAAAAAAGCCCTTTGCGGCCTTTCTTGTATTTTACCTAATAAATAGGGGCTTTGTCAACAATTTCATTATGGCCTTGGCAGCTTGATATCAATAGAGCTAGGCAGGCTGTTAGATAGCTGTGTTAGATATGAGGCTAATTCCGCCGATACCGCTGAACTCGCTATGAAATAAGTAATCACTATAACTGCTGCAATCATCACGACAATTAGCAGACTGAGATATCCAGGGTTACGATTGTTGTGCATTACTAAGCCAGCTCTCATGCCATGAACACGAACAACTCTTGCCCAGTACCCCACTTGCCAGGCAGTCCATACCGACCATAGGATATACAAAAAAGTCGAGAATGAGGATAATACAAGTATCTGAAGGCTCACGGCGGTTGTAGTATCTATTAGATAAACATTTATAGCTACCAGGCCAAGGCTAAGGCCGAAAAACAGCATCAAATGCAGCATCCATACGAACCCATATTTAATACTGGCTAGAGGGTGGCTGAGGGTATACTTGAAGGCGGGGCTTAATTTAGCCGTTCCAGTTTCGGTGCCTATTGCAACGCTAGCCATCAACCAAAACCTTAAGGTCGAATACGCTGCAATCATCATAATCAGCACCAATAATGCGCATAGGCACAGAAAAGCTTGCTGATATATAGAGCCATAGCCGAGCACATATATAGCCAGTATGGTTAAAGCCGCAAACCCTAAAATAAGCATAAATACCATTACTTTTACAATCTTCTGTAGAAAGCTACCTAATATCTGGCTAGCTGATTGTTTTAATGAATTAGAAAGCTTGGGCTCACGATTATCTAGCTGCTGATACCTGAACCTTAACAGTGCAGGAGTTATTAGGCTATCGGCAATAATACTAACTAGAGCAATTATAAGTATGGTGCCTCCTAATACTATGAGCATGGATGTATTTTGGGCCGATACACCAGCCTTTAGCTCTATAAGCAGCTCATCGAGTTTTAAGACTGATAAATAGCGCAACTGAAATATCAAGATTGGCAAAATTACGAAAAATAAAACTCGAGCCCCTAATAAGTTTCTGGCTAATGACAGCTGGAATATGTCTGCAATCAAAACGGACTTCCAGGCCGAACTAACCATAGTGATAACTCCTGATTGAGCTGGCCTGGGAGCTGGGGCTTGAGTTGGAGTTGGCCTGGGAGCTGGAGCTCGAGTCGGAGTTGGCCTGGGAGGTGGAGCTGGAGCTCGAGTCGGAGTTGGCCTGGGAGCTGGGGCTGGCCTGGCAGCTGAAACCTTCGGACTTTTTACAGTCGACATGCGTGAGACCCTTTTAATATCAATGTTTTTTGGTGTAGCCATTAAAGTTATGTCTACTAATTATAACCCCTATGAGCTATAGCGCAAAACTTCTTTTGATCTTTATGAACAATAAAATTCTAATTTTTACGAATAAAGGAAGGCTGGCTCTAGATTTTGAAAGCTCACTGGCAGGCCTACTATTTATCAATTTAGTTAACTCGCTGAAGTACGAATAAGCAAGCTCCACACCATATCGGCTAGACTTAGGTAGGGACTTTATAGCTCCACTGGCTATTTTTAGATCCTTATTTATATCTTCTGTGATGTCAGTGATATCTTGCTGGGTTAGGTTCTTTGAAGATTTGCCAGGAAAATATAATCGGCCAAGATTACCAGAATCATCGGAGATATCTCTTAGGAAATTTATCTTTTGGAATGCAGAGCCCAGTGCTCTGGCAGATGGCTTTAACTCCCTAAACTTTTTCTTATCACCGGCCACAAATACCATTAAGCACATTAGGCCCACAGCTTCAGCTGAGCCATATATATAATCACTGTACTCTTCTAGAGAATACCGCTTCTTTTTAATATCCATGCGCATGCTATCCATGAATGAGTCGATCAAATCCATGGGTATACCGTACTCACGAACAACCAAGCAAAAACTATGGACAATTGGGTTAATGCTAAAACCCGTCTTTAAGGCTCTTTTGGTGTCAGCTGTTAGCTCATCGAGATATTCAGCCATTTCCTTAGGCCGCCATGTATCCACGACCTCGTCTGCTATTCTAACAAACCCGTAAATAGACACTATTGAGTCTGCCACTTTGGGGCTAAGGAGCTTAGTTGCAGATGAGAATGAGCTTGAATAAGAGAAGGTGATGTCTCGACTTAAGCGAATGCTTATTTGGTTATATAGGCCAATATTAATCACTGCTACTACTTTTTCCTAGCCACACAGTATGAGGCGAGATTTCTTAAAAGATCTTCGAGCTCAGTATCTAGGTTCATCCTATCCAATATTAATAAGGACTTTTTAAGATGATCATCTGCCGCAACAGTGACCTTAGCCCGTGCACCACATTCCTCGAGAATAACTCGGACTATCTTGGTGTCATGAATATTTATATCCGTCTTGCCCAGCCTAGTCTCAATGGCCTTCCATTGCAGTGGAGATGATAGCTTTTTAGCATAATACATCAGTAGCGTTTGTTTACCTTCGCGAATATCTGAGCCGACTGGCTTACCTGTTTGTCGACTTGAGCCAAACATGCCAAGGAGGTCGTCTGCGAGCTGGAAAGCTTTGCCTAATTCAGAGCCAAACTCAGCAAAGAGCTTAAAAAGCTTACTATTTCCCCCGGCGGCGACAATGCCTAGTTGCATGGGATATGTAATAGTATATTGAGCAGTTTTATAAAAATTCACCTTTTCTATTTTACTTAGATTCAAATCTCCTCTAAGACCCGCCATGACATCTAATTGCTGCCCTGCTCCGGTATCGAAAAGTGTTTTTTGGAAATGCTTCATCATTTCGAACACCAGCTTGGGGTCGAGGTCGAGGCTGGTTAGCACTTCAAATGTAAAGAACTCATTTAGCTCCCCTGCTAAAATAGCGATGGACTCGGCAGTTTTCCTAGCAGGTTTATCATCTAGCAGCTTCTTGAACCTTTTTTCATATACTCCCGTAATATTTGCGCCGCCGTAGCGTGTGGTATCGCCGTCCATAATATCATCATGGATAAGTACGAAGTTATGAAAAATTTCTAACGATACAGATGCATCCAGGGCCTTAGCTATTTCTTTGCCGCCGGCAGCCCTATAGCCTAGTACCATTAAGGTTGGCCTGAGTCTCTTGCCGCCTCTGAGAATGAACTTCTTCATATCCAGCAGCAGCTTGGCATAGACTGGATCAATCTTACTAGCCTCGGCTATTTTAAGATCATAGAAATCAGATAATCTACCATCTACCTCTGATTTAACAAACTTGTTTAATGCAATAAATTTTTCCATACTACGCCTTAGTATCCTTCAAAATCCTTTCCATGACTAGCTTAGCACTAAGGGTCACCATCGGTATGCCGCCTCCAGGATAGGTGCTCGCACCGACAAAATAAAGGTTCTTTATATCCTTACTTTTATTGTGTGGCCTAAAATAGCCAGACTGCAAAAAGTGATGGCTCAGACCAAAAGCAGATCCGATGTGCAAATTATATTTGTCTCTGAAATCTTCTGGCGTAAAAATAGATTCCACTTTTATTTTTTTCTCAATATCCAAATCAAACTCCGTCTTTAGCCTTGATAGTACCTGCTTTCTAAGGCGTTTTATGCCAGACTGCCATTGCACCTTTGAATCAAGATTCGGAACCGGCACCAGTACATAGAATACACTCTTTCCTTTTGGTGCCAAGCTTGGGTCAGTCTTGGTAGGAATATAAGTATAAAACGAAGGATCCTTAGGAAGTTTTTTCTGATGGAATATTTCATCAAGATTATTTTTAAAGTCTTTACAGAGATATACATTATGATGAAGCATGCCCTCGCAGCTATCATCTACACCCCAATAGAATAGTAAGGCTGAGCTTGCCTGCTTATATGATTCGAGTTTTGTATTAGGAGTCGAAGGTCGATCTTTTTCATCAATCAATTTCATCTGAGAATATACTAAATCAGCATTGGCTACAATTGTATCCGCATAAAGTTTTTTGTTCTTATTTGTCCTAATACCGACTGCGGTTTTGTTTTCTATAATTATTTCTTCTACCGGTGTCGAGGTAATTATTTTACCCCCTAAATCTTTGACCAGCTTTTCAATAGCCAAAGATAGTGAGTACATGCCACCCTTTGGATACCAAATACCCAATCCTGTTTCCATATAGCTCACCACGCTATAAACCGCTGGTGCCTCGTGCGGACTAACACCCAAATACATACTTTGAAAACTAAATAATTGCCTAAGGCGCTCATCTTTGAAATAACGCGAGACAAATTTATAGAGCTTAGATAAGCCTCTCTTTTTGAATAATTGGGCACCACTTACGGGGCTGATGAAGTCGGTAATATTGCTAAAGTTTTTATCTATAAAGTTAGCCCTAGCGATTCTATATATCTCCGATACATCGCCGAAAAATTTATAAAACTGCTCTGGGCCTTTAGGGTCAAACTTGGACAGCTCGCTTGCAAATTTTGGTAAATTACTACTTACAGTAATTCTACTTTTATCGGCGAATGCAACTTGATAGTTTGGCTCTAGCTGTAACAACTCGATATAGTCATCGAAATTTTTACCACAGTAGCTGAAGGTCTCATAGAGGGTATCGGTCATCATGAGAAGGGTCGGCCCCATGTCAAAAGTGTAGCCACTTTTCTCAATACGGTGTGCTCGGCCGCCAATTTTATCTTCCTTTTCGACAATAGTGACTTCGTAGCCATTTTTAAGCAAACGAGCAGCCGCACACATCCCGCCTATGCCGCCGCCAACTATAATTACACTTTTGAGTTTATTATTTTTCATTATTTAGTGAATATATAATATAATAATACTGTGAATAATGCATATTTAGCCATACTTTTATTTAGCATAGCGGGGATGGGTATAATTGACGCCCGCTATAAGTTAGTATTTTTTTTAGATTATAAATCGGCCGCCAAGAGCATCGCCATAGTGATGACGCTGCTTTTAGTTATTGATGTGATAGGAATAAATTTAGATATATTCAGCACTAATCCAGATTATGTGACTGGCATTTTTATTGGCAGCGAAAACCTGCCGCTGGAGGAATTCTTTTTTTTATTTCTTCTTTGCTATTTCACGCTATCTATCAATCGGATAATATCGTCGAGACTTAAAAATGTTTAAATATAGTGGCTTGATTATATTATGTTTAGCGCTGTCGACTGGTATTATATTTATTTACAAATTAAAAGTAACGCTTAGCAAAGCACTACTATACACCGGGCTTGTAAGTTTTGTTGCTATGCTGTTTTTTAACACCATACTCACGAGCCTGCCTATAGTGGTGTATAATACGGCTTCAACTCTAAATATTAGAGTCCTAACATTCCCTATTGAGGACATAGGATATTTATTGGCGGTCTTAATGATTCTGCCAGCTTTGTTTGAAAAGTTTATTAACGAAAGTAGTTCTAATAAAAAATAATCATCAGCTTTCTATTCGAGAAGTTTTAGCCAGTTCTAGGCCATTTAGCTGGGTTAACACTGTCGGTCCTTTCTTTGTAGGCTATACGATTGCCAATGGCTCGATCAATCTCCCCTGCGTGGTAGGTGCGGTTTACTTTTGCTTCTTCTACAATTTTTTATTATATGGAGTGAATGATATATTTGATTATGAATCAGATATAAAAAATCCTCGAAAAAATTCTATAGAGGGTGGCCTGGTCGACAAGAGCAAACATAATCTGATGTTCGCTCTTATAATAGCTACGAATATACCTATTTTAATATACCTAATGGCCACTGGCAGCATACTTAGTGGCTCAATACTGGCCCTAATCATATTTTTTGCATTTAGCTATTCCGCTAAGCCATTCAGATTTAAAGAGGTGCCAATTCTAGATTCGATAAATTCTAGCTTGCACTTTGTGATGCCTTTAGTTTTTGGCTTGGTTTATGCAGGTGCCACCAGCCTTCCTTGGCCAGCGATAATATCTTTCTTTTTGTGGGGAGCTGCCTCGCAGGCCCTAGGAGCTATCCAGGACATTAAGCCCGATAGGGCAGGCGGTATAGAGTCGATCGCAACCAAGCTGGGGTCAAAGTTTACAAATAGGTATAGCATTATTCTTTATACCGTGAGCTGTATCATACCCGTCATATTCTATTTCCCATGGGGAATAGCTGTAGGAATTATACTTTCCCTTTACCCATTAAATGTTCTGTTCTTTAGCAGATTCAAATCAGATGCTAAGAGTGGTGAATACAATAGGGCCTGGAAAAACTTTCTATGGTTAAACCTGCTGTGTGGTTTCTGGCTAAGTCAACTGTTACTGTTCGTCTTTGACCCATTAGGGCTGGGGCTAAGCAGGATAGCTTTGCTGGGAGTCTTTATTATTATTATTGGCTTGGCTCAACTATCCCTTACTCTGTACAATTACAAGAAATTCACTCGTCCCAAGACTAAACGCCTCAATGATCTGCCGCATATAGATATACTACTCCACTCCACCGGCAACAAGGATAATATCGCCTCCACGCTCCTTGCTCTGATAGGCCAAAACTACCCTCACTTTGATATTTACTACGCCAACCTAGATAATGACCCGCGCTCCAGGAAGATCGCTGAAGGCTACCAGGATAAAAGGCTACAAATCGTTGACGCTGGCAGAACTCCAGCCGGCTGGAGTCAGGCGGCCTGGGCTAGCAATGTATTATTTAAAAAATCTAAATCGGATATAAATGTATTAATAAGCCCAGATACTATTCTGCTACCCAACACCCTTTCGGTAATTGCCAGCATGTTCGACTCTAGCGATCTAGATCTAGTATCATTATTGCCGGCTGATCAAAATGAATCATTATGGCAGCAACTTTTAATGAGCCAGGAACACTATTTGCTATTAGGACTCTACCCTTCTGCATACATCACCAAAAACCACCCAAAACTAGCCACGGCTTATAGTAATTTAATTGCTTTTAAGAAGTCTCCGCTTAAAAAAGTTGGTGGGTTTGAATTAACCAAAAACAGCCCCCTTGAGGACCTCGATATAGCCAATAAAGCCAACCAAATCGGGCTAAACACTAAATTCTATTGTGCTAGCGACTTGGCAGTTAGCCAGAATAGATCTGGGCTAGTGAGTTTAGCTGCCTACAACCAACAAAAACTGTATCCTAGCCTACACTTCAATATGCCCCTTACTGTTGCTCTTATTTCGGGTGGTATTTTCATTATTTCATTCCCAATATTCTTATTAAGCGCCTTGATGCTAGCAGGGATATATGATGGCACAATACTTTTGGCGATAGGTTGTGCTCTACTGCTATTCAATAGGCTAGTAGTAATGGTCAAATCCAAGCAGAGCATTTCTGGTGCTCTGCTTTACCCATTAGGCTGTCTTGCGATTTTGCTGCAACTTTTCACATCGATGCTCTATTATGAGCTAAGAAAGCACAGCTGGAAAAGCCGCTACGAACTATAGCCTGATCTTTTGCTTGCTTCCCTAAAGCGCTCTATCGCTTGCCCTAAACACTACTTTGGCTATAATTATAGCCAATACGGATGCTAGCCCGACTGCTATAAATACTGGCAAAGTCTGAGATAGCAAAAATACTATTACCCTACCCAGAGCTAAAGGGTCCATTAGTCGGGAAGGGTCCGAAGAGATTAATAGATTATTCGCACTTAATAAATTAGCCGAAAAAGCCATTACCAGCCCGATGATAGAGCCAAATGCAAGTGAATAAGCAGGGCTAGTTATTTTTCTACTGCCCTTGCGAATATTAACTATTACCAGCGATAGTATCGAAATAGAAATAGTCACCCACAAAAAAGGTATAGCTTGGCTCGCCGTAGTATAGATTAGTTTGGCATACTGCAATCTATCTAATAGTGTCTTGTCCTCGCTATCTGGTGCGATCAGCGAAATGCTGTCTGGAATAATTTTGGTAATCTCGAATTTAGCTCTTGGGTCGTCTATGCCAGAAAGTGCCTTTGACCTCAGCTGCACTAGATCTAATTGCAAAGCTATAGGGCCATTAGGCGAATTAAGCCACTCCAATATAGATATCTGGCTTGGCTGCAAAGTAGACTTTACAACTTCTGGGGTTACTGCTTGGCCGATTCCGTTCTTTGCAAGACCCACAATTGCCTCATTGCCGCTTAATTGGCTAATGAGCAAGGAGCTCAAGCTCTTGGCGGCAGTGTTATAAAATCCTGAGCCGGCCAATACTTGTGTTAGCCTTTGGTTGGAGGAAAATGTCCCCACTAGAGACATGGCAAAGACTAAAAGTAAAAAGCTCAGGCAGACCACTGCCTGTAATATTCTATTGATTAGTGACAAAACAAAGTTGACATTATGTAGATTATTTTAGCATCTCATTATGATCCTCGGCTAGAGATAACATAACAAATTCTATTTGGTTGTAGAAAGACTTATAACCAGCATTGTTGTGCAATGTGTAGTCTGCACGATCCTGGATTGCCGAGACATCAAAGTGGGCATTTTTATTTTCATTAATTTCCAGCTGCTTAAATGTGTCGAAATCAATTTTGTCGCCAATTCTATTGCGCAGTAAGGATCTTTTGTAGCGAGATTCTGCAGAAGCTACAGTGCTTATTACCTTCCCGCCTTTGGCGATGGCATAATCGGCTTCTTCTGGGTGCCTTAATGCACTTAATAATATTTTTTGAGTGCCGGCTCCTTCTAGAGCCCAGCGCACCAAAACATCATTTCCTTGTTCATCCCTGAGCTTAGTGGCGACTTTATGCATATTTTGCCGGGTAAGATCCCCTAACATATTTTTTTTAATATAATCTCTTAGGATATCCGCAGTAGAGATATGCTTGTATCCATATTTCTTACAAATATAGTCAGCAGCAGTATCCTTACCACTACCAGCCTGTCCTACTAAAATCAGTATTTTACTCATTAGCTATATACTATCCTATTTTGGCTTATTCTAGCTAATTATATTTACTAAGTTCTTCAAGAAGCTGGCCTTTGTAGTCATAGCTTTTTTGATCATACTCTGCAAGCACGCTATCTATTGCCTGATTTTTAGAAATAATAAGTGCATCAAGTTCATCTTTATTTTTAGATAATGACTCTACACCTTTACGGAACTGGGCCCTAGCAGATTCGATATCTGTGCTAAATTTTTCTGAGACTATTTGGCTATCTACCCCCGCGGCGCAGGATATTTTCGCCTCACTGGATAAAGTCTCGAACCTTGATACTAAAGACAAGTCGTTCTGCTTATCAAGAAGTATGTGACGATCTGAAAGCTCAGTTATTTTATTTTTAAAATCAATTCTTATTCGATCTACGCCTTCTCTTCTTGCGCTGATTGCGCTGACTATTTTACTTTTATAACTATCTATTGCAGCGGCTTGCTCTGGGGTTCTAGACTTGAGTAATATCTGCCTAAAGTGTTCTTCTCTCTTTTCGTCGGCCGACTGGCGTATAGACTTTAACTTTTGTTCGGGTTTACTTTGGGGTGTTCTGTTGCTACTGATTAGATCCCTGTTTTGGTCTCTTTTATTTTTAAGGGCAGCTAGCTTATCGCCAATTTTCAGAGATGATGACTCCTGGCCTGCACAGAAATTTGTTTCTCCCATGGCGATTATGGGCATAGCAAAAGCACTAGCTGGCATCAATACAAGGCTAAGCAGCAACAGCGAGATAATGGAGATAAATATTTTGATTGGATTATTATTAGTTTTCATCTAAAGCCTCATCTATTGTTGACATGCTAGAAACAGTTACTTTTGCAGAATCTTCGGCTGTGGTGTCGATATAAGAATTATTGGTATCATTTTGGGCATCAGCAATGTTGAGATTGCTTAGGTTCTCTAAGCTGCCGTTGGGCTTGACCGATGAGCTGCTCAGGGTATCGACCGGCGTAGTACCACTTATAGTCGCATACCCTCCAATTGCTACAAATACTAGTACGACTGCCATAGCAGAAGAAGCTACCTTGATACTTCCAAGCCAACTAGGCTTGTGTTTTACTTTATCCAAATTAGATGCCGAATCTATCCCGCGCAGGGCCTTCTCGAATGAGGTTCTCCCAGTGGTACTTTTGACCCTTATTGCAGACAATGACTCCTGCGTGCTCAAGCATTGTTCTATGCTTGAAATTTGAGCATCAGTCAATTTAACCCTAAACTTTGGGGCTACTTTTGTTAACCGATGTTCTAAATGATATTCTAATGCTTCTTGATAATATTTCATTATTCTCTATCCTTGTTTATTTCCAATTGCAACTTTTGTATACCCCTAGAGTATAACTTTCTCGTTGCTGGGTTACTCTTTGAAATTATCTTAGATATCTCTGTATTAGATAGCCCACTCACCAGCCTAAGGCTTACTACCTCCTGATAGTTAGCTGGCAGCCTACTAATGGCTGATAATATTTCCTGAATTTTCTGCTTACTATAAGCCTGCTCCTCTGGCCTTGGAGAAGTATCTACCAAAAAAGGCAAGATTGCCTCTGAGCCTTCAATGGGCCGATTCTTATTTGACCTCCAGTAGTCTGCAATTACGCTCCGGGCGATCGTAAATATATAGGCCAGTGGAGAATAGCCTTGATCTGTCCAATTCGCAAGATTCTTGTAAAAGCGAATAAATACTTGCTGGGCTAGATCTTCGGCGTCATCCCTAGTTGGCACTCTAAATGAAATATAACGCAGAATTGGCTCGTAAAATTCCTCATATAGGCTTTCGAAAGCTGCTTCATCCCCAGCCTGCGCCGAAGTCACCAAGGCCAAAAGGTGATCTTGCTGGTTATGTTCAGTCATAATAACGATCTAAGCTGCTTTTTTGTGACATCAAAAAATTATACACTAGTTCCCCCAAATTGCGTCTATTATAGATATTCTTATAGTGCGCCAAGCTGGTACCAGTGCCGCTACTAGGCCGACTAAAAGCAATATAACTGTGTTTATTACCATGAACCTAAAGTCTACAGCCAGAAGAACCTTACCATAGGGCGATGTAAATGAGTAGGTTCTCTCGATAGGTACGATTACCCAAATAAATATTGCAGCGCCAATGGCGGAGCCTACTAGTGTGTAGAACCCAGCCCTAAAGAGATAAGAGCTGATAATCGTCGGCGAACTAATCCCTATAGCTCTTTCTATACCGATTTGCCTCCTCTTGCTGACTAAATCCACATAGGTGACAATAAATATAGTTACAGCAGCCACTAGCAAGGCTACGATTCTTAGTATCCGGTTTACTGTGGTAAGAGTATCTGTAAAACCCCTTACATAGCCAGACCTTTCCTGCCAAGTTCTAAATTCTAGGTCCGATCTAATGGACTTTATGTTATCAATAACTGTCGACTCACTTGCTTGAGCTGAAAGCTTAATATTGATATTTTCTATATTCGAATTTGGCTCAATTGCGTCAAATTCAGTATTGCTTAGGAAGGTTTTGATATCTGACTCAAAAAACTCATTTAAAAATATTCCCTTTACCGTATATTCTTTTTGAGTACCTGTAGAAAAACTCACCATTACTTTATCGCCAGCATGGACATTTTTAAGGCTGTCTGAATATAGCTCAAGCCTACTAATGTCTGCGCCGGCAATTTGGGCCCCTAGCACGATCTTATCTTTGTCGTCTTTATTTATAAATTCACCTTCGATCATATTTTTTGGGGTGATAAATACATCTCCATAGCTATCTGTATTTATTCCGCTTACTTCAGCCACTGTTTTCTTGCCGTCTCTTGATATCTGGGCAGGCAAAGATCTGCTTCCTGTTACTCCCTCCACACCAGGAATACTAGATATAGAATCAATTAGCTTACCCGAATCTGAGATACCTGAGTTTGAGTTAGAAAATACAATAATATTTCCAGTCTGGGCCGAAATCAATTTATTATTTACCGTACCTATGAAGCCATTAAGCAGTGATGATGTGAAGTTGATGTTGATATATACTAGAACTATCATAAGAACCGCCATAATGTTTAGCCCCCAGTTGGATCTCAGAACCAGCTTTCTAGCTAAAAACCCTGCTACTACTAAACTACGCCTCATTGCGTTCCCCAGGATTAAATAGCCTTCCATCGGACAAATATATAGTACGACTAGCATACTTCGAGTCGCTTTTATCGTGGCTAACAAACACCACAGTCGTCTTGAATTTTCTATTAAGCCAGTACATGGTCTCCATAACATTTTTGCCTGATAACAAATCGAGGTTGGCGGTAGGTTCATCGGCAAATAAAATCTGTGGCTTATTGACCATCGCCCTAGCTATCGCTACCCTCTGCTGCTGCCCGCCAGATAGCTGCCTAGGAAGGTGATTCATCCTATCTAGGAGCCCGACTGCGTCAAGGAGCGTAATGGCTCTCTCTTTGTAGTCCTTAGCCCACTTGCCCAGCATCTTGGCAGGTAAATAGACATTTTCTAGGGCCGTTAACTCTGATAGTAAAGCGTATTCCTGGAATACATAGCCCATTCGTGAAAGCCTAATATATGAACGGCGCTTTTCAGATAACCTTCCTACATCTTGGTCAAGTAGGCTTATTCTGCCTTTAGTAGGGGTGTCGATGAGGCCCAGGGCTCTTAGGAGAGTGCTTTTGCCAGAACCACTTCTGCCCATAATACAGAGCATCTCGCCCTCCTTAATATTTATATTAAAATTATTAAGAGCTGGTACCTCTACATCACCTAGCCTATAAATCTTACTTATGTTTTCTGCTTTGAGCATTGCTATTTACCTATTATAGCTTATGCTTACACTGCCTACTAGGTGAAATTATTACATATTTTTGGTAAAATATAGCATGCTGGCCTATCAAGATTAAAAACCAGTTAGTTTCCAATGCTCTTGTTGGCACTTAACTTTACACTTCGGCCTTAAAATAATTACTTCTTTTACTATAGGGGTGTAGCTCAGATGGCTAGAGCGTCGGTCTCCAAAACCGAAGGCCGCGGGTTCGATTCCTGCCACCCCTGCCACGCTAAAGCGTCTTTTTGTATCTGTTGATGGAGGGTTCTAACCTTTAAGTATTCTGCCTCTAGCTTTTTATAGTCCTTACCAATAGGCTTCATCCAAGCGTGTGGTGTAATCTGCAATTCACCACCTATAAGAATGGGGTTCGAACCTATGTTCCGTAGAATTTCTTTTTTATCTTCAATATCACCCTCTAAAAAGCGCTTTCTACCATGAACCGCAAGTTCGAAAGTCTCTACAGCGGTCTTATACCAACTATTTGCGCGATTCTTAGTATCTTCACGCTCTTTCTCTAAAACAACAATATGCTTTTCTAATTCTAGCTTCTTTGCCGAAAATTGCTCTTCAGTAATTAGTTCTCTAGCAGCCATATCAATCAGCCCATTGATTTGCTTGTGGCACGATTCAATTGTACGGTCTTGGCTTGTGATAATTGATTCAATATCTACTGTCTCAGATTTGTTCTGTTCTCTTAGTGCTTCTAGTGCCCATTCTTTGAATTGAGGTAAAATCGTGTATTGACTGAGTAAATCTTCTAATTGCTCTTGTAGTACCTCTTCTCGAACAAATTTGTGCTGGTTGCAGCCTTTTTTCAGAGTACAGTGGTAGTATTTGTATACCCGGCTCGAACCATTCTTATAACGTTTTACAGTATCTTCTGCGGTAATCATACTTCCACACTCGCCGCAGGTAATTGCACCTCTAAATGTAAACATTTTCTTTGTTGTAAGCTTTCGGCAACCTTTACGGCCTAACAATTCTTGAACAAGATTATATTCTTCTTCGGTAACCATTTTTGGATATGATGCTTTGGTAAACTCAGTTTGAGTACCAGGCACCGGTATTTTGCCAGCATATCGGGGGTTATTAAACATCATATATATGTTATTACGTGTTAGTGGTCTACCGGGGAATTTTTTACTTCCTCTAGTTAAGTAGCCCCATTCTTCGTTGGCAATCTTTACAATTTGTGGCACGCTATATCGCCCGGTCAACATTAAATCCCACATTTGTCTGCGTAAGTCGAATCTTTCTGGGTCCTTTACGATTATTCCATAATCTGCACCGTCAGAGCTACGTTCGTTAAGGTATCCTTCAATTGACCGGCCGGTTAGCCAGCCCCGTTTGCGCTGTTCATCATTACCACGCTTTACATCTTTGCTGAGCTTAGAAGAGAAGTATTGCGATTGCGACATAGTCATTTGTAACATCATCATGCCTTCAGGGGAGTTATCGAAGGTATATGATCCAAACTTAATATCTTTAATAATTCCAGTGCGGATTCTGTAAGTAACTGCTGCTGCATCTATCTCGTTTCTAGAAAGTCTATCTGGGTGCCAAACAACTATGCCGTCAGCTTCGCCAGTATCGAGCATTCGCATCATTTCTTCAAAGCCAAGCCGCCCTGTTTTAAAGGCACTTTTACTTTCTTCTATTACTTTAGCTATATGAATATCTGGGAATAGCTCTTTTATCTTGCGTTTTTGTGCAGGAATAGAGAGTGATTGTCTTTCTTCTTGCTCAGTTGATTTTCTAACATATGATATATATCTAGGCTTCATATTTCCTCCTAACTAAATGGGCAGTTCTGGTTGACCCAATTCCACTAACCACGAAGATTAGCTTTACTGGCAGAACCGCCCACAAAGGCAGCAAGGCAAATAAAATAATCGTGATTATGAATATGGAATGGGTCAACACACTAATTATACTCCTAACGCTTAAGTAAATCATCAATTTCCTCCCAAGCCCTATAGCTATCAATAGAACGCCTTCTAAGCTCAATATAACGCTTCATTTTCCGGGTTGGCTTGCCGTTATAGTATTGAAACCTAATCTTCTCAAGCAGCTCTTCAGCTTTCATCTCAGATTCGAGAATTTTGAATATTTTGTTATTGTAATAGTGGTGGTTCTCATTCTGAACAGAGTAACAAAGATTGTGGCATGCACGACAGCCAAAGTAACTGCCACTTTTATAGATTATTCTAACTCTACGGTTACAGAGCTTGCCATCAACAGCAAGAGGGCATATTAACCACCAGCGTTTACCTCCAAAGTGGCAATTGGTAGAAGATAACTCAACTCGATAGTCGAA
>JAPLVO010000009.1 GCA_026397045.1 Patescibacteria group bacterium
ATAGGGGTGTAGCTCAGATGGCTAGAGCGTCGGTCTCCAAAACCGAAGGCCGCGGGTTCGATTCCTGCCACCCCTGCCAAGAAAAGTAGCAAAATATATTTGGTTAATTTTCTTGGCTTTGGATAGCTAGGGTCGATACACAGGTTTCGGCGTAGCGAAGTTTGGCCGCAGAAATGTATTTCGAGCTCAAACAAGCGTAGAAGGCGTAGCCGCTTTCCTGCCACCCCTGCAAAAGAACTTATGCTTAAAGAAGACTTCAAGATAAATTTTTGATATAATCCAAGAATGGAAATCAATCTTACAGTTCCGGCTCTACTTTTTCCTGCTTTAGCCATACTTATGCTCGGTTATGTAAATAGGTATGTGTCACTTGCAGGAGTTATACGAAGCTTTAAAAAAGATTACGATTCTAAATACATTCATACTAATCTTTTAGAACAACTAAAGATTTTAAAAAAACGAATTGAACTTTTGAAATATGTGCTACTGTCAGCTATGATCGCACTTATTCTCGCCTGTTTATCAATGTTTTTTATTTTTATAAACATGCAAGATGCCGGCAAGATTGTTCTTGGTTTATCGCTACTAGTAATGATAATGAGTATACTAATATCAATATCTGAAACTTCTCTATCGAATAAATCTTTGATTATAGAGATAGATGATATAGTTATGAAAGAAAAGAACAAAAGTTAGTAGTTTTAATCTGAGCCACTAAGCTCTGCCAATGCACTAATATTTAAAATACCAAGTAACCTAAGCAAGGATTAATATGACATATTTCTGGATTTACCCACTTCTATTCCTCAGCTCAATGGTTAACATTATCGTGCCGATAAGCGGTTCTGCGGTAGTAACTCCACTTTTGTCAGTTCCTTTTGGTGCAAAAGAAGCGATTGCACTAGCTTCGTTTTTATTCGTAATAACCGGACTTTTTAGAATCTTCCTTTTCCGGAAACATTTAAAAATTAACCACATTAAAAATATACTGCCCTTATCTATTATTGGTGCAGCAATTGGAGCACTTACATTTGTTAGGCTTGATAATCTTGCAATAACTTTGTTGATCATTGGGTTTTTATTAATCTTCTTAGTACGCAAAATACACAATATAAATAGGAAAGGGCCTTTGCCGGCTCCAAAAAAGATTACAGGGCATGCTGTAGGTTTTATTTCTGGTTTAGTTCAGGGTGCGGGCGTAACAGGTGGTGTTGACCTGCGTAATGGCTTTTTACTCTCGCACAACTTAACTCTGCAAGAATTGAATGGTACGACCGCAGTAGTTGGCACTACCAACTTTACAGTCGCAACACTTCTTCGACTTTATACCCATCAAATTAGCTTCCCTGACCTTACAAAAGTACTGTGGATTTTGCCACTCATGTTTGTCGCCATGTTGATTGGCAGAAAACTTACTTTTCATATTGGAGTTAAGCAACAAAATTATTTGGCTGTATTTATACTTGTCTTCGCAATTTTTATGATGCTAATTAGCTTGTTTAGGATTATATGAAAACTGCAGTTATTTTTGATATGGATGGTGTGCTTATTGATTCTGTTGGGATGAATTGGCAGTCATACAATGCTGTACTTAAAGCAGATTACAATGTTGTAGTTGAACCTAATGATATCCATAAATATGTAGGCCGCACTCTTAAAGATCAGCTGGCAATGTTAAATGCGGACTATAAAATCAATATTGATGGAGATTCTTTTACAGCAAAAACTAATGAAATAAAAAAAGAATTGCTTAAATCATTACAACCTATGCCAGGTGTAAAAGTACTCTTAGACGATTTAAGAAAGAATAATGTTCCTATGGCTGTCGGCACAAGTGCACCGCTTGAAGTAACAGAGGATAAACTAAGAACCACTGGACTACTGGAATATTTTGATGTAATAGTAACCTCAGACCATGTAAGCAAGCACAAGCCAGAGCCAGATGTCTATTTGGAGTGCGCCAAGCAGCTAGGTATTGAGCCTAAGTATTGCGTCGTTATCGAAGATGCGCCTGCAGGTATTGAATCTGCCCACGCAGCAAATATGAAGTGTCTGGCAATCATAACGCCTTATGTTGATCTGGAGCAGTTGCGCATTGCAGACCTGACAGTGGAGTCGCTGGAAACAGTAAATTCAGAAAATTTAGCTGCCTTAGTTAGATCTTAGTTACGCTATATGATTTAAGGCAATCTATCCTCTGCCACTAGGCCTTACCAGTATGCGCCTGACAAATACTAATTCATATATGTCATGCCGCGGCCTGTGCTGATACGCCAAAGATAAATTAATGTATAATAATGCTTATGAATGAAAAAACCTCCCAGCAGACCGGCCTAATTAGTGAAGATAGAATACTACAGGCAAAAATAACCTCACCTCTTGTTATAATTGCTAGTCTTCTTATGCTAGTAAGCTACTATTACGGCTTCGCTTACTCGAAAAGTCCCCTGCTGGTAATATCGACTTCAATTGTACTAATTATTTTTGCACTGACAAACTACATTCCCCAATTAAAATTCTCCAAAAACCATCTACCATACCTCATAATCTACCATCTTGCACTTGCGTTTGTGATGATTTTTATTATGCCAACAGTTGGATACTTTTTAGTACTGTGGGTACTACTTGGCTATCTTTCCTATTACTATTACCAGCTCAAAGGCCTCATTGTCAGCTTGCTATTTCTAGCGATTACCCTTGCTCTTGGAATGTTCATCCAGGGCAATGTTAATTTGCAAAACATAGTTATTTATATGCAGTGGCTTGTCCTCATAGGCGGCGTATCTCTAATTCTGAGCCGAATAATACTTGGGACCAAAGAAGTACGCAATGATTTGGCTCAAAAAACCACTCGTGCAGAATATGGGCACCAGAGGCTATTGGCACTAATAAATAGCATGACAGAAGCTGTGCTGTCGGTTGATCATAAGGGCGAAATTAACACCTATAACTCTGCTGCACTTGAATTACTCGACACCAACTCAGATATCACTGGTAGGAATATTTCTGATATTTTGAAGCTGAGTGACCCAGACCACGCCGATATAGACATACTTGATGTCGCCAACACCGTAAAATACATTCTTAAAAAATCAGATCTTTATTTAGAGCTTGGCTCGAAAAACAGAATTGCCCTAGAGATAAGCATCAGTAGAAGTTCTCAAAATACTCATGGCTCTGATAAAAATGGCTACATTTTTATAATTCGTGACATAACCCGGCAAAAAAAGATTGATGAAGAAAAAGATGATTTTATTTCAGTCGTGAGTCACGAGCTAAGAACTCCATTAGCAGTGGCCGAAGCCAACACGGCCATGGCCCAGCTAGCTGCTAAAAAGCCAACTCTTAAACCACAGCAAATATTAGAATCCCTGGATAAAGCTCATCGCCAAATTATGTTTCTATCAGAAATGGTAAATGATCTATCGACCCTATCTAAGGCCGATAGAAAAGATGAAGAAATGGCTATTGAGACATTTAGTATTGCAGATGTATTATCTGAACTAGAGCTAGCCTACAAGCCTTTGGCAGAAAAAAAGAAGCTAGGCTACACTACTAAAGTCGAAGACGGGCTGCCGAATATAACAACCTCAAGACTATATATTAAAGAAATACTCCAAAACCTCATCAGTAACGCCATAAAATACACTGAGACTGGATCAATAAATATTGCAGTCAAAAAAAATACTGATAAAAAAATAAGTATTGCCGTAAAAGACACAGGTCTTGGCATTTCTCTTGCCGACCAAGAAAATGTATTTGATAAGTTCTGGCGCTCAGAAGATGTCTTGACCCGTAGTACAGGAGGAACTGGTTTAGGGCTCTATATTGCGAGCCGTCTTGCAAAAAGAATAAATTCCCAGATAGAGCTCACCAGCAAAACAGGTTCTGGCTCAACATTCCAGTTAATTCTTGCTCCAGTGGCCAGCCAGGAAGTTGATACCTCTACTGTAGTAACTAACGAAGTAGACAACCTACTGTCGTAATTACGAAACTTTAATACCATAAATAACAGCCCTACCCTACTATTTAGCTGCTGTAATTACCTTCTAGGTTTTTTTACTAAAGGCCAAAGGGGCCAATATAATAAATAGGCTCGCCACTACCAAGCTAAAGGCTATAAACATCGCTCTAGGAATCGCCACGGTGGGCTGAGCTAGAAACGGCTGAACTACATAGATACCACCAACCAAAAAAAGTACTGCCGAAATAGATGCCAACCGTACTTTCTGACTATTACTTTTAACGCTACCAATTCTACTTAAAAATGCTATGGCTACTAGTATAAAGCTTAGGTACTGTAGTGCGGTGGCTGCCTGGTAGCCAAAGCTAAATTGATAGATAAGGCTCCAAGACCCAGTAGTAGACTGAGCCAGAGTCACTGGGTAGGCTAGGTTTTCGGTGATAGAAAAGTATGTACCAAGGCCGATAAACAGCAGGTCTATGGCAATCACGACAAAGCCTAGAGCCTTATTTTTTGGCAAGATCAGCCTTACGACTGCAAGCCACATAAAAAACAAAGCAACGAATTGTAAGATATCTGCCAATATAGTCGAGTAAGTCAGCAGCGTAGAATTATCAGAGATTAGGGGTGGGAATCCGTAGGCTATAAAGCAGAGGCTAAAAAAAACTCCTACCATACCAAAGTACAGATCAAGGGTGCTTTTATTTTTTTTATATAAATATATACCCCTCACCGCAATAAATAACATAAGCGGTAGGCCTAGGTACCAGTGAATGCCGTTGGTAGGAATATGCATTTGATATTATTATACCAATATTTTTGTGTATTCACTATTACCGCTTGTGCTATATTGGTAATATGAACAAAAATAAGCAAGCTAAATCATCAATTAATCAAAAAGATAAATACAGTACTCTTAGGTGGTTGATACTCGGCTTAGTTTTAGTCGCTGAATTTATAACCATCAAGAATGGCCTAATAGCATTGGTAGTCTATATTTTGCCCACTATTTTTATTTTTATGCACGGTAGTAGATTTCTAGGTCGAAAAAATATTATTATATTCTTTGTAACGATATTTATAATTAGTTACATAACTGAATATCTTGGCGTAAGTACCGGTAAGATATTCGGTGACTACTACTATAATTTACTTAACAATGGCCCTTTGGTGGGTGGAGTTCCGCCTCTTTTAATGCTTACATATTTTGCTATTACCTACTCTACCTATTGGGTGATTCGTATATTGCTCGGTGACTTTGGGGTGATTAAGGGCGTTAGAATTATATGGCTCAGTCTGCTTGGTGGCCTAATAGCCACACTGACAGACCTTGCGGCAGACCCAGTTAATTCAACTGTAAACCAAGTATATATATGGACAAGAGGCGGCATATTTTTTGGCGTCCCCTACCTTAATTTTCTAGGCTGGCTGGCAGAAATAAGTATATTTTTTGTAATAATATCTTGTATCTTTGCCTACCTAACTAAATCTCCAAAGCTAAAACGCAGCCCCAGCAAGAACTTTCAGCTTCAAGCAGTTACGCTGTTTGCTTTGCCTGCCATACCAATTATACTAAGACCCCTATGGGGCGAACAACCTGCCGATATTCGAGCTGCCATGTCGCTAATAGCACTCTTTGGGCTAGGTAGTATCATACTTGTTACAACAGCAAAAATTTACTGGGGTACAAAAAAAGCCTAATGAGGCTTATTTGTCGGGGATAATAACTGAAGCAATAATAAAGTAGATTATAAATCCGGGGATAATACCCGACATCACGATAACAATAAGTACGATTATCCTAAGTAAAGACTTGTCTAGGCTGAAATACTCGGCTATACCGCCTACTAAACCGAGTAGTTTTTTATCTTTTGATAATTTTAGATGTTTGTTTTGGGGTTTTTTCATAATTACTGGAGCCGACGGTGGGACTCGAACCCGCAACCTGCTGTTTACAAAACAGCTGCTCTGCCAATTGAGCTACGTCGGCATGGTGCCGGGTGAGGGATTCGAACCCCCGAAGGCATAAGCCAGCTGATTTACAGTCAGCCCCCGTTGACCGCTTGGGTAACCCGGCATATTTATATGGAGCCACCCGCGGGATTTGAACCCGCGACCCCTTCCTTACCATGGAAGTGCTCTACCCCTGAGCTAGGGTGGCTTATTTTTACTCTTTTACAGATATAAAAACAGATTATAGTCTAACAGCTTACTGGAGTTTCTTCAAGGCTGGGTTAGTACTTATTGCTTGTTTTGCCCTAATGTTATTTGGCTCCAGGCTTAATATGCCCTTAAACATCTGGTCGGCGAGCTTAGGCTTATTTTCATGAATATAACCCTCGGCGAGTAATAGCATGATAGGTATACTATCGGCCTCTATCTCTAATGCCCGCTCTAGTGTTTTAATCTGCTTATCATATACCCCTAGCACCCTATAGGTCCTAGCCAGTGCTACTAGCCTGGCCGGGGTCTCTTCCATGGATATCGATTTTTCTAGAGCTCGCGCTGAACGCTTGAAGCGTCTGCTCTTGAAAAGCATCATCGAGAGATTATAGTAGCTAGCTGAGTTAGGATAATTATCGGCAACTATTTGGAAGCACTCGATAGCATCTTCGACCTGGCCAAAGTGCGAATATATAAAGCCTAGTCGGCTGTAAGCTAGACTGTTTTTATGATCTACCTTTAAAACCTTCAGATAGGCCTTCTCAGCTGCTAAAAAGTTTTTTTCTGCATAGAACCTACCGGCTATCTCTAGCAAGCTCTCGAGCCTCGTATCGTGGCTAACTGGGAGTATAGCAAGACTATCCACCGCAGAATCTATTAGGCGAATACGGTACTTACTTAATAGCAAGAAAGTGAGTATAAATAGTAATATGAAAATTAATACTTCAAAAATCATTCAAACTCCATTGCCAAAGATTCTATAATAAACTTTGGGTTGCCATTATTGTACAGATGAGACTGTGCAAAAATCAAGCTATTAGATTGTTTTAGCCAAGCTGGGGATGGGCTGGATCTGTATAATTTGAGCGCAATAGCAGAAACCAGCGACCGCAAATCGGCCTTACCTTCTAGGCTAGCCGCTATAATTAGCCGGCCAACGGTATCAGTACTAATAAATTTATCGGCAATCTCGCTAATACTAGCTATAGACTTGTAGCCATCTTGACTAGCCGCTATTAGCTTGGCCGGGAACGGGCCAATAGCTTCAGCGGCCCAGATTGGTACCTCTAATGAGCTAAGAAGTGGTTCTATCTCTTTTGCGATCGGTGGGTAAAAAGATATTTTCTGTAGCCTAGAGAGAATTGTGCTAGGCAGGGCATCGGCCGAATCAGAGACAAAAATTATCAGGGTGGCAGCGGGTGGCTCTTCTACTAATAGAAGTAGCGAATTAGCAGCTTCTGGAGATAATAGCTCGGCATGATCTATGATCAATACTCGGTAATTAACATGCTCAGGCTTTGATTTATTTATAAAGTCACTAGCTGGCCTTACTTGATCGATAGATATTTTCTTATCATCAATCGGGGAGATCGTCATTATCCAACGAGCTAAGTCGCCTTGCGAGACATCTGGCCCTATTTTTTTTACAGCAAAATACTTTGCTGAAGATGTCTTGCCAAGGCCAGCAGGGCCGAGAAATAGGTAGCCATGCTTGGTGTCTAGCTCAGCCATGTCTAACTGTCTTGCTGTAGACTTGTTGAGTACCATGGCTGGCATTACAGGCCCTCGAGAAAGTTACTGAGATCACTGGGCATATCTGCAATAAAAGATGTCTTGGTGTCTTGGCCTGGGATAATTAGGCTGAGTTTCTGAGCATGCAAAAATTGCCTGGTTAGGCCAGCGGGCATGGACTTGCCTCCATAGAGCTTATCCCCTACCACAGAATGTCCCAAATGTGCTAGTTGGACTCTAATTTGATGGGTTCTGCCGGTGTGAATATCAAACTCCACATAGCTATACAGTGGGTACTCGCTAACTACTCGGTATTCAGAAATTGACATCTTACCTGTCGGATGTACGGCCATTATATTTGGCGATTTAGTAGATCTGCGGATTGGTAATTCTATTCTTGCACGAGGATGCTTGAGATGCCCCCATACTAAGCACATATACTGCTTGTCTACTTTTCGATTAGCAAATTGAGATTGTAAAAATTCTAGCGTATCAGCATCCTTGGCCATAATTACTACGCCGGAGGTATCCTTATCTAACCTATGAACTATACCTCCCCTGAGTTCATCATTGTTAGCCAGCTTAGCCGAAAATATCTTCTGAACAGAATTGCTCTGATCTAAAGCGTTCTTGGGGTGCATAGTTAAGCCAGCCGGTTTATTGATGACTATAACTTTGTCATCTTCGTATATAATCTCTATATCCCCTATACGGGGAGAGTTGTTTTTATTCTGCATGTAGCTATTATACGATCTTTTTCAGAGAATGTAGCTGATTTTGGGTTCCCATTACGACCAATTTATCACCTGGGTAGAGAACCTCTCTTCCAGTAGGGTGAACTTGGCTAGAACCATTGGCACCGTTGAGCGCTAGTACACTAATCCCCTCGGCGTGCTTTATGATATTTTCAAGCCGGTGCCCATTTGCTCCCGAGCTAGGCGGGATTGTTATCTCCTGGACCTGTAGGTCAGCGCTTTTATTGGTAGAGAGGATGTCTAGGATATCTACCACATGAGGCCTCATTAGCATTGTAGCCATGTGGAAACCGCCAATTTGGTTGGGCATTGCGACTCTATCTGCGCCAGCTCTGACTATTCTGGCGACATTTTCCCCACGATTAGCCCTAGCCACTATATATAAGCCGGGGTTGATCTGCCGAGCTGTTAATGAAACAAATAGGTTGCTGGAGTCATCGCCAAGCGAGGCCACTACCCCAATAGCCCGATCTATCTTGGCCTTATACAGATCCTTTTCTTTAGTGGGGTCGCCAACGAAGGCAGTATAGCCAAGGGCTATGGCCTCTTTAACTCGATCTTCATTTTTATCAATTGCTACAAAAGTTTGCTTTTCATTGGCCAGCTCTCTAGCTACCTGGCTACCCACTCTTCCTAGCCCACATACAATATAGTGATCTTTAATATTCATTAGTTTTGCCTTTACTTTACGGCGCTTTAATCCATCGCCTAGTCCTATAATATACTCGCCAAATAGCTTAAGCAAATATGCTAGTAACACCAAGCTGGCAAGAACCAATAATAAAACCGTTATTCTGGATGGCCATGAGTACATATCGAAGTTGTCATGATGAGTTAGGCTTACATATACTGATCTGTAAATAGCCTCTTGAAGGGTTATACGCTCGAAATATGACAGGCCCAAAGAGGCTAGAATTATAAATAATAAAACTACTAGCACTAATACTACTATTTGTTTGCGCCTCATATTACCATTATAAGACTTATGCTTTAATAAGTCATCGGCTTATTGAAGTAATTATTGCCTAAAGAAAAACACCCGCTATTCTTTGGCGGGTGTTTACGGTACTACCTCTTACTAAATTGAGGTGCTTTACGAGCTTTACGCAGACCAGGCTTCTTTCGTTCCTTCTTGCGTGGATCTCTCGTCAGAAAACCACTTTTCTTGAGGCTAGTTCTGAAATCCTCACTAATCTCGATAAGTGCGCGAGCAACCCCGAGTCGTATAGCATCGGATTGGCCTCTTAAGCCCCCTCCGACGACCTTAACCTCAATATCGTGGTCCTTATCTTTCGATACCAGCACAAGCGGTGCGATTATGTTATGGATGAAGGTCTCGTTGTCGGAAAAATACTGCTGTGCTGTTTTACCATTAATAGTAACTAAGCCCTTGCCCTTAAATACCTTAACAACTGCTACGGCCTGCTTTCGCCTACCAATAGCTCGGTAATAATGCTTTTTAGTTGTACTAGTTTGTTCTGCCATGTTAGGCCTCCAACTTAATTAATTCGGGTTTCTGTGCTTCGTGATTATGGTCGCCAGACTTATACACCTTAAGATTTTTTAGCATCTGGGTACGAAGCTTGTTTTTAGGGAGCATTCCGGCTACTGAGTGCTCTATCACTCTGCTTGGGTGCTTTTCTAGCATTTCTTTAAGGCTAGTTTCGGTTAGCCCACCAGGAAAGCCGCTATGGCGATAGTAGAACTTGTCTGTGAGCTTATTCCCCGTGACCTTGATCTTGGCGCAATTAGTAATAATAACTATATCGCCTGTGATGATATTCGGGCTGTAGCTTGGCTTCAATTTGCCCATAAGCATTTCTGCCACCTTAGTGCTCAAACGACCCAGAGTAAGCCCTGTGGCATCGATTTGGTACCACTTTTGGTCTACATCGGCTGGTTTGGCTGAAAATGTTTTCATTTGCTAGCTCCTTTTACTGCTGCTGGCTTAGCGCTAGGCTTAGCGCTAGGCTTAGGCTTAGGCTTAGGCTTAGGCTTAGTGTTACTCTTGGTTGTGACTGAACTGCTAGGTTTTTTCGGCTTTTCTAATACCTCTACTAATTTAGGGCTATAATCTTCATCTAGGATAAGCTCTATTACGGCCATGCTGGCGCCATCGCCTAGGCGCCTTCCTACCTTTACAACTCTAGTATAGCCACTGTTTCTACCCTGGAACCCTTTAACTAAGTCAGTGTTGAGCTTCTCGCCTGCAACTGGGTTTATAGTGGTTCTAAGGATCTGGCGATAGTTGTGCAAGTCTTGCTTTTTGGCTTTTGTAACCAACTTATCAAAAAGTCTGGCTAGCTCTTTAGCTTTAATTTCGGTGGTCTCTAGCTTTTCGTATAATATTAGAGAGTCGATTAAGCCGCGCATTAACGCTCGCCGTGGGGCGGCTGCTCTTGAGTGCTTCTTTCCGATGTAACTATGTCGATGCATTATATTCCTTTAATTGCCCTTTACTCGCCTACTGGCTCTTGGCCAACGCCAAGTTCATTTAGTTTCTCTATCACTTCTTCCTGTGCTTTTACTCCAAAGCCTTTAAGGTCCTTAAGATCTGATGGAGTGAACTCCATCAGATCCTTGATCGTCTTGATATCGTTATTGAGGAGTGCATTAGCAGTTCGTGGGCTGAAATTAACTTCATCTATTCCAATTTGAGCCATATCGGCTTCAGCACGCTCTACAGCCGTCATTATTCCGCCGCTTCCAACTGAGACTACATCATGACCTGCAAGGACTTGGAAGTGGCCAACAAGGACCTCTGCAGCTTGCATAACTGCTTCCTTGGGGGTAATAGTGCCGTCAGTTTCGACTTCAAGGATTAATTTGTCTAGATTAGTCATCTGACCTACTCGAGTATTTTCAACATTATAGCGCACCCGCCTGATAGGAGTATATATTGCGTCAATCGCGATCATCCCGACTGGGAGTTTTTCGGCATTTCTGCTCTCCACGGTAACATAGCCTCGTCCTTGTTCTACCTTAAGTTCCATTTCTAGCTTGGCCTTGGCGTTATCTAGATGAGCGATGACTAGATCTGGATTAGTCACTTCGACATCATTATTGACCTTGATATCGCCAGCCTTGACGATCCCACCAGACTTTTTGAGGGTAAGCATAACTGGCTCTTCATTAGGATTTTTAAATCTGACCTGCTTTAAGTTTAGGATTATCTCAATCATGTCCTCACGAACGCCCGAAATAGTGGAGAATTCATGGCTAGCGCCTTCGATTTTGACTGCTGTAACAGCGCTCCCGGCTAGGCTCGAGAGTAATACTCGGCGTATTGAGTTGCCTAGAGTCATGCCATAGCCTGGGTAGAGCGGTTCTAATGCAAACTCGGCTGAATTTAGGGCTGTTTTGTCTTCTTTAAGTTCTGGTAGGTTGATATCGTATAACATAGCTCTCCTTATTTATCGTGAATAATATTCGATTATTAATTGCTCTTGGATCTCTTGGTCTTGTTCCTCTCGCAGCGGCATCCCTATGACTTTGGCGCTGAACTTCTTCGGTTCGAAGCTGAGCCAGCTAGGCAAAGTCTGGTTAGGATCAATACTGTCTTTGAGGGCAACAAAATAAGTGGTCTTGAGGCTGGCATCACGGATTGTGATCTCATCGGAGGGTGAAACCATTATGGAAGGAATGTCTACTCGCTTGCCATTTAACAAAACATGGCCATGGCTAACAATTTGGCGGGCGGCAGGCCTAGATGGGGCAACCCCGAGTCTGTAAATGACATTGTCCAGGCGTCTTTCTAGTAATTGAAGTAGGTTTTCACCTGTAACCCCTGGCATCTTCTCGGCCTTGCCGATATAGCGCCTAAACTGCTTCTCTAAGATTCCGTAGAATCGCTTAACTTTTTGTTTCTCCCTGAGCTGTAGTGAATAATCGCTTGGCTTGGGTCTTCTGGATTGACCATGCTGGCCAGGACCATAGTTACGCCGTGTAAGGGCCTTGACTGCCTTGGGATGAGTATGGGCGCCTTCTCGTCGAGCTATTTTAACAGCTGGGGTTAGATTTCGTGCCATACTATACTCTCCTGGCCTTTCGGGGTCTACAGCCATTATGCGGGATACCAGTATCGTCCTTTATAGACGATACGCTTATTCCAGAACCCTGCAGAGCTCGTATAGCTGACTCTCGGCCACTGCCAATTCCCTTAATAATTACATCAACACTACTCATGCCAAAATCCTTACATGCTCCCACGGCTTTCTCGGCGGCTATCTGGGCTGCATAAGGAGTACTTTTACGAGAGCCCTTGAAGCCAGCAGAACCAGATGAACCCCAGCTAACAACTGCACCTTTTTCATCAGAGATGGTTATTATGGTGTTATTAAAGCTAGAGTGGATATGCACCACACCCTTAGGTATGTTGCGCTTCTGCTTCTTTTTTCTAGTTTTAGTTACTGGTTTGCTCATTATTTACATCCCTTTAAGTTTTAGCTGCTGATTTTTTTCTACCGCTTCCGACAGTTACTTTTCTACCTCGCTTGGTTCGGGCATTAGTTTTAGTGCGCTGTCCTCTAGAGGGCAGGCCGGCGCTATGCCTGAGGCCTCGATAGGCTTTGATTTCCTTGAGTCTTTTGATATTTCCGGTAACCACGCGTGATAGGTCGGCTTCTACTGTGAGGTTCTTATCGATATACTCGCGTATTTTGGTCTGGTCGGCCTCAGTCATATCTTTTACTCTGACATTGGGATCGATATTAAGATCAGCCAGCATCTTCTGGCTAGTCTTAAGTCCTATTCCGTAGACATATGTCAAAGCCACTTCTAATCTCTTTTCCGATGGTATATTTGTACCTGCTATACGCGCCATGGCTAACCTTGCCTCTGCTTATGCTTAGGGTTCTCACAAATTACTCGTACTACTCCTTTGCGAACGACGACTTTGCATTTGGCACATATTTTCTTAACTCCGGCTCTAACTTTCAAGACATTCTCCTATTTATGACGAAAAGTAATTCGCCCTTTTGATAAATCATATGGTGTCATTTCGATAGTCACCTTATCACCTGGCAAAATCTTAATGTAATGCATGCGCATTTTGCCAGAAATATGTGCCAAAATTACATGCCCATTTTCAAGTTCTACTTTGAAATGAGCATTAGGGAGCGCCTCGATGACGCTACCCTCAACTTCGATTACTTCCTTTGTGTTTGCCATAGATTAAAGTTACAAGATGTAATTATAGAGGAGATCAGCCCATCTGTAAAGCCTTTTATAGGATAAGTTAGAAATTGCAGTGTACCCTTAACTTTAATTAAGTCTAATACTTATCATAACTTGCCATCAAGGCCAGAGACTTGGCCTGCTTGACGGTTTCTATGATGACAGCCACGATGATGAGAAGGCTTGTACCGCCTATTGTAATGGCATCTGAGGTCTTAAATAGGCTCTGCATGATAAATGGCAGTATCGCCACAAACCCAAGGCCCAGAGAGCCCGTAAAGGTGATGCGCGTTATGATTGTCTTAAGGTACTTAGATGTTTCCTCGCCGGGCCTTACGCCTGGTATAAAGCCACCCTGCTTCTGAAGATTCTCGGCAATTTCATCGGGCTTAAATATTATAGCTGTATAGAAATAGGTAAAGGCTACGACCAAGACAAAGTATGTGGCAGAGTACACAAAGCTACTGGGGGAGAATATCTTTGTAATATTCTGGGCGAGGGAAGCTAACCATTGAGAGCTTGCATTGGTAAATAGCTGGCCTACAAATGTCGGGATTGATAAAAATGCTAAAGCGAATATGATTGGTATCACGCCAGCCGTAATAACTCTTAGCGGAAGATGAGTATCGACTCCTCGGTAGGCTTGGGCATTAGACATTCTTCGGGCGTAGGAGATTGGTATATTGCGCTGGCCTTCATTGAGATAGACTATAAACACCACGGTGGCGATAGCCACTAAGCCAATCATCACTGTACTAAATATTTTTCCTGGATCTGTCTGCACCAGCGCTGTCTGAGTAGCTAGGGTTGCCGGCAAACCAGAAACGATACCAAAGAGTATTATCATAGATATTCCGTTACCAATACCGCGCTCAGTTATTATTTCTCCGAGCCACATCAGTATCATTGAGCCTGCCACTATTGTAGATACCATCAGCACCCACTGGGATGCAGTTGGATTACCGATGAGGTCTATACCTGTGGATTGGGTTGATAAATTACGAACTAAAAATATCATTGCCACACCTTGAACGATGGCTAATGGTAAGGTCAGTAGCCTAGTGTAATGATTGATTTTATTACGCCCAGCCTCCCCCTCCTTAGAAAGTGCTTCTAGCTTGGGAACAACCTGAGTTAGCAATTGAATAATTATTGAGGCATTAATATAAGGCCCTAAGCCCATAAGGAGAATAGAGAACCTAGATAGAGCCCCACCGGAAAATAGGTTGACAAACCCTAGTAGTGAATTAGACTGGAATATTCGAGTCAGAAAGGATTGCAACTTAACGCTGTCGGGCACTGGTACGGGTAACTGGGAGAGCAAACTATAAACAACCATAATAGCAAGGACAACAAGCACGCGATTACGCAAAGCCGGGTTCTTGTAAAGCTGTCTTAAAGTTTCTTTATTCATCAACCCCCTCCTTTTAACTATTTATTGAACTCTTTTTTCCTTTTGGTAATCATTTTGGGTTTAGCGGTTAGTATTACCTTGCCGCCTGCTGACTCGATAGCACTAATGGCTGAAGCTGAGGCCTTCTCAACACTTATCGTTGTGGCTATCTTAATTGTACCATTGCCTAATAGCTTTACGGGCGAGTTAACTCTCCTAATTAGCCCGGCTGACCTAAGTATGTTTGCATCAACTACCTTTTTACCAAGATTCTGGATGTCCGATAAGTTAACCACCTGAAACTCTATTCTGTTTAAGGGCGTAAAGCCTCGCGCTTTAGGTAGCCTCTGAGCTAATTTAGTCTGCCCGCCTTCAAAGCCTGGCTTGAATTTACTACCAGCTCTGGCGTTTTGGCCTTTTGTGCCACGGCCCGCTGTCTTGCCTTGCCCGCCGCTAATGCCTCGGCCTAATCGCTTGATAGATTTATCTTTGGTGGTTTTAAGTTCGTGAACTTTCATTATTTAGACTCCTTAGCTAGTCGCACCTTTGCTTTTAGCTGAGATAAGGCCTCGACTGTTGCATACGAATTATTGATCTTATTAGTGGAGCCTAGGGACTTTGTGAGTACATCCTTTATGCCTGCTGCTTCTAGTACGGCCCTTACTGCGCCTCCTGCAATTACTCCAGTTCCTGGGTGGGCTGGCTTTAATAGTACCACTGCGCCGCCAAATGTAACCTGAACTTCATGCGGAATAGTTGCTCCGTCTAGTTCAAAATCGATCATGTCTTTCTTGGCTCTAGCCACGGCCTTCATAATTGATGTTGGGGCGTCAGTACCTTTACCTACACCAACCCCGACACGGCCTTTGTTATTACCAACTACTGCAGTGGCTCTAAACCTAAAGCGGCGTCCGCCTTTTACTACTCTAGTAACTCTATCCAGGGCGATAATTCGCTCATCAAATTCAGGTACTTCTTGCTTGCCCATTCGGTTATTAAAATTATTATTCATCTAGAACTCCAATCCTTCTTTTCTTGCAGACTCGGCAAATGTCTTAACTCTGCCATGGTATATTTTACCGCCGCGGTCAAACACCACCGACTTTATTTTTGACTTGATACCAAGAATTGCTATCTGCTGGCCTAGCCATTCAGCCTTCTGATTCATACTCTTAGATGCTATGTCTTTATTAGATTCTGTAGATAGTGACGCCAGTGTCTTAGATGAGACATCATCGATCAGCTGAGCCCTCATGTGTTTTAGCGACACAGCCAAACAAAGCCTAGGGCGTTCTGCTGTACCGGATATCTTAGCCCGAACTCTGCGAGTTGCTTTAATATTTTTCATTCTGAACCTCCCTTAGCGGCAGTCTTTCCGGCTTTTCGCCTAACATGCTCGTTAATATACCTTATGCCTTTGCCCTTATAGGGCTCGGGCTTTTTGAATATTCTAATATTTGCTGCTGCTGCACCAACCTGTTGTTTGTCGTAACCAGCAACTGTTATTATATTTTGGTTTACAGTAACTGTAACGCCTTCTGGTGCAGTAAATATCACCGGATGCGAGAACCCAAGGCTCATTTCGAGATCTTTTCCATTCATCTTGGCTCTATAGCCTACTCCATTGATTTCTAGCTCCTTCGTGAAGCCCTCGGATACTCCAATTATCATATTGGCAATTAGAGTTCGCTGCAGTCCGAATTGCTTTTGAGTATCGGCGTTAATCTCTTTTTGAGTAACGATGATTTTATCGTCCTTGATTTCCACGGCCAGACCTTTGAGTATCTTGGTGGATAGTTCTCCCTTCGGGCCCTTAATGCTAACTAACTTAGCATCGACACTAACATCTACTCCGCTAACCATATCTATGGGCTGCTTACCTATTCTACTCATCTTAGTAGACCTTACAGATTAATTCGCCGCCAATGCCTTTTTTGCGGGCATCTCTACCAGTCATTATACCCACTGGTGTAGAAACAATTACTATTCCTCGGCCAGTTCTGACTACCGGGATCTCTGAGGCTTTTGCATAAATGCGTCTACCTGGTTTGCTAACTCGAACGAGGCTCTCGGGCTGGGTTGGGCCATTTAGCTCGATACTTAGTTGCTTGAAGCCCCCTTGGCTTATAACTGAAACTTTACCGATGTAGCCATTGCCCTTAAGTATGCCTGCAATTGCTGCTTTGAGTTTAGAATGAGGAATAATTACCTCTTGTTTATTGGACATGATTCCATTTCGTATTCTGGTAAGCATGTCTGCGATTGGGTCTGTTGTCATCATAATATAATCTCCTACCAACTCGACTTAGTTATACCTGGAATTTGCCCCTTAGAGGCATACTCTCGGAAGGTTAATCTGCTCAGCCCAAATTTGCGAATATACCCTCGCGATCGGCCAGTAATTTCACAGCGATTGCGCTGACGGATAGGGTTAGAGTTTCGTGGTAACTTAGCCAACCCGTCTAGGTCTCCATCCGCCCGTAGTTGAGCGCGCTTATCAGCAAATTTAATTGCTAGTTTCTCTCTTTTTAATTCTCTCTGGATCAGTGCTTTTCGGGCCATTATTTCGCTCCTTTCTCGAACGGCATGCCAAACTTTTCAAGCAATGCTCTACTTGCCTTAACATTATTTCCGCTAATTACTATTGTTATCTGAAGGCCGTGTATGGACGAGGCATCCTCATAGGCTATCTCTGGGAACACAGTCTGATCATTGATACCGATACTATAGTTACCGCTACTATCAAAGGCCTTGGCACTAACACCGTGGAAGTCCCTGGTGCGCGGTAAAACTACAGCAATAAGTCTATCTAGGAAGCTATACATCCGCTCTCCCCTTAGGGTAACCTTGGCGCCAATTAGCATCCCCTCTCTTAGCTTAAAACTGGCAATACTGTGTTGGGCCTTAGTAATTAAAGGCTTTTGGCCAGTTATCTTGGCTAAAGTAGCGACCACCATATCTAATTGCTTAGAATCAGCGACTGCCTTACCGACGCCACTATTAATTACAATTTTCTGTAATTTAGGGATCTCATGGACATTCGCTATTTTTAGATCGCTCATGAGCTCAGTTATTACTGTTTTATTGTATTTGGTCTGTAATCTATTCATGATTATTCCTTCTTACCTTTAGCTGTAGAGCTCTTAGAGTCCTTACTTGCCTTCGGGTTACTAAATTTAGAGACCTTAAATATTCTCTGCTTTTTGCCATTTTCAGTCATCTTATAGCCAACTCTAGCTGGTTTGCCTGAAGCCGGATCTAGCACCATCACCTTGGATACATCGATTGGCTTAGTGACCTCAACAATTCCGCCCTTAGGGTTACTTTGGCTCGGCTTAACATGTCTCTTAGATATATTAACCCCCTGAACCACTACTTGCTTAGTGGCCGGTTTAGCCAAGACGACTTCTCCGGTCTTGCCCTTATCACGACCAGCTATCACTATGACTTTATCTTTTCGAATTATTTTCATTATAGTACCTCCGGAGCTAATGAAACTATTTTCATATAACCCTTTTCCCGCAGCTCACGGGTAACCGGGCCAAATATTCGGGTGCCCCTGGGTTGGTCATTAGTATCAATAATTACTGCTGCATTTTCGTCAAATTTAACATTACTACCATCTTTTCTACTAACTTGCCTTTTGGTTCTCACCACCACTGCCCTTATAACTTCTTTCTTCTTAACGGTACCGTTTGGGGTAGCTACCTTAACACTAGCTACTATGACATCGCCAACTCTAGCATAGCGTCTTTTACTTCCACCCAAAACCTTGATACACATTATTTCTTTTGCACCAGTATTATCGGCCACTTTTAGCCTTGTTTCTGACTGTATCATTGGGAAATCTCCGTCTTTACAATGGCTTTCTGAATAACTCTAGAAAGTGCAAAATGCTTGTTCTTGCTAATTGGTCGGGTCTCAATAATTTCCACAGTGTCTCCGAGTAGTGCCTTGCTAGTCTCATCATGAGCCTGGAATCGAGTAGTTACGAGATACGACTTCTTGTACAAAGGGTGAGCCTTGCGGCGCTCTACTGCCACAACAATTGTTTTGTCCATTTTGGTTGATACAACCTTGCCCTGTAGTGTTCGACTCATGATTTATCTCCTTGTGAGGCCTTTTCTTGTTCGCCTATTATTGTTAGTATTCTCGCTATTGTTCGTTTTAGTGTGACTATCTGCTTAACATTTTTTACTTCCTTGGTTCTGTAATCTACATTAAGTTGTACTAGCTTAGATCTGGACTCTACTAGGTCCTTCAGTAACTCTTTATTAGATTTATTTCTTAGTTCTTTAGCTTTCATCTGATTCTCCTGCATGGGCTTTTACCATAAATTTAGTCTTAATAGGCAGTTTGTAGGCAGCGAGTCGCATAGCTTCCTTGGCGACTTCTTCGGTAACTCCGTCCATTTCGAACAAAATTTTACCCGCCTGGACCTTGGCCACATAGTGGTCAAGTGCTCCTTTACCAGATCCCATCCTAACTTCAGCAGGCTTCTTAGTGACCGGTGTATGGGGGAAAATTCTGATCCATATTTTACCGCCGCGCTTAATGTGCCTGGTCATGGCACGACGCGCAGATTCTATTTGCCTTGAAGTTATTCGCTCGTTAGCAAGAGCTTTTAAGCCAAAGCTGCCAAAGCTAATTTCGGTGCCTCGGCTAGCAACGCCTTTATTACGCCCTTTCTGGGCCTTTCGATATTTAGTTTTGCGTGGCATTAACATCTTACTACTCCTTAACCTTTATAAATCCATACTTTTACACCAATCACACCAAAAGTCGTCTTGGCTTCGGCGGCAGCGTAATCAATATCGGCCTTAATTGTATGAAGTGGGATGCTACCGACTGCGGATGTCTCTCGACGAGCCATTTCGGCACCATTTAGCCTCCCTGAAACACTAACCTTTGCACCTAAAGCACCAGACCTAACAGAAGCTTCGGTGGTACTCTTGATGATCCTTCTAAAAGGTAGCCTGCGCTCAAGCTGAGAAGCCACATTTTCAGCGACCAACTGAGCATTGAGTTCGGGATTTTTCACTTCCTCAATGTTAATCTTAAAAGAGCCATCAATAAGCTTGGCGAGGTCCTTTTTGAGGGCATCAATACCAGCTCCGCTTCGGCCTATAACTACTCCTGGCTTAGCAGTGTGAACAGTTATCGTGAGCTCATTATTGGATCTTTCAATTTCCACCTTGGCCACCGAGGCCCTAAAGCCTAGCTTCAAAGAAATAAGCTTTCGGATCCTGATGTCCTGGGCGACTAAAGTTGCGAAATTACGATTATCGAACCACTTAGACTGCCAGTTCTTAGTATATATTAACCTGAACCCTACTGGATTTATCTTTTGTCCCATTACCTTAATCCTCGCTTCTTGTTAGTAATTTTCGTGGTAACTTTAGGCTTTCCTGATTTCTGCTCAGTCTTTTCAGATGGCTTAGCGTCTGACCCTGCCTCGCCGCTGTCCAGGATGATCCTAAGATGAGCCATTTGGTGCTCTATTTTGCCATAAGCACCTTTCGCTCTTGGTCTGCCTCGCTTTAGCTTAGGGCCCTGGTCAACTCTTATTTCAGATATAACCAAGGTAGATGCGCTAAGACTGTAATTGTTCTCAGCACTAGCGATAGCGCTCTTTATGCCGGCTGCAATCATACGAGCCGACTTTTGTGGCATATTAAGCAAGAGCTCCTGTGCCCCTGTGGCACTTTGGCCTCTTACCATATCAGCGCCCAGACGAAGCTTTTGAGCTGATATCCTTAGATACTTAATGTTTGCTGCTACTTTCATGATTACTCCTTAAGACTTCCCTTCGGCTTTAGCTAGTTTACCGCCATGACCACGGAATTTTCGGGTAGGGGAAAACTCTCCTAGCTTATGGCCAACCATGTTTTCCGTAACTAGCACTGGGACATGTATCTTGCCGTTATGCACGGCGATAGTTTTGCCGACCATCTCTGGACTAATAGCACTAGACCTAGACCAAGTCTTGATAATAGTCTTGTCATTTACTTCCAGTACCATGACCTTACGAAGTAATTTAGGGTCGATAAAAGGACCTTTTTTGCTTGAACGACTCATCTATTTCCTTCCTTTCCCGCGACCACGAATAATCATGGCGCTAGTTGATTTACGGCGTCTAGTCTTAAGCCCCATAGCAACTTTACCCCATGGGGTTCTCGGAATTCGACCTGGGCCACTTAAGCCCTCTCCACCACCCATTGGATGATCTGATGGGTTCATAGCCTTACCGCGAACAGAAGGCCTCCAACCCATTCGGCGCTTTCTTCCGGCACTACCAATAGTAATGTTCTGATGATCAGCATTACCAATCTGGCCAACTGTCGCCATACAATTAGTGTGGATTAGTCGGACCTCTCCTGAAGGCAACTTGATTTGAGCCCAATCACCTTCACGAGCCGCCAACTGAGCGCGAGCACCAGCGCTTCTGGCTAGCTGTCCACCTCGGCCAGGCTGCATCTCAATATTGCATATTACCGAACCAATTGGGATGTCTTTGAGCTTGAGGCGATTACCGGACTTTATTTCGGCATCTGGGCCAGAAGCAATTGAGCTTCCAACAACCATATTTGCAGTAGCCAATACATAGGCCTTACTACCATTGTCGAGTCTCACTAAGGCTATATTAGCTGATCTGTTAGGATCATACTCGAGGGCGATAATAACTGCCTTCTGAGCAGAGGCGAATACAAAATCCACCAATCTGTAAGCACGCTTAGCTCCACCGCCGCGGTGGCGAGTGGTTATTTTGCCTTGATTATTGCGGCCGGCTTTCTTTATCATAGGCACAGTTAGGGACTTTTCGGGCTTCTTCTTGGTTAGCTCCGAAAAGTCAGCAACGCTCATATTCCTACGGGCTGCTGTATTTGGCTTGAGTGTTCTAACTCCCATTACTTCTTTTCCTCTCCTGCGACATCAAATACTGAAATCTTCTGACCTTTTTTAATAGTTACATATGCTCTCTTGTTATCTTTGCGTCTACCCACAACCCCTTTAAATTTCTTTACTTTACCTTTTATTATTGCAATTCTCACCTGAATAACATCAACCTTAAATTGCTCCTTTACGGCCTTTGCAACAAGAGGCTTGTTGGCAGAAGGGCTAACATCGAACATATAAGTGCTAGTAGCTGCTAACTGCATACTCTTTTCGCTAATTACTGGCTTAAGTGTAATAAGTGTCATTTTGTATCTCCTGAGGTTTTGACCTTGGCTGCAGGCTTAGCTGCTGTGCTTAAGGAAGGCTTTGCCTTACGGCTCGATGCCTTAGTAGAGCCCAGCCATAATTCTAGCTCTTTTAGGCCATCGGAATCAATCAGTATGGCGTCTGCATCGAGTACTGCGGCAACATTCAATTGCTTTACAGATATAAGTTTTATGCCTGGGATATTGCGGGCCGAAGATATAAACTTGCTATCGAGCTTGGCGGCAGCAATGAGTATTGAGCCTTCTGCTCCAACCTTATCTATCATTTCTACTACTTTACTAGTTTTGTAATCGCTAACCCAAAATGACTCAATCACTTTGATATTCTCAACTTTCAGGCTTAAGGCTTGCTTAAGGCTAGATCGAATCATGCTCTTAGGCATATTCTTGGAATAGTTTTCGTTACCTGTGGGGCCAAAGGCAACGCCACCATGTCTCCATATCGGATTTCGGCTAGACCCAAATCTAGCCCTTCCTGTACCCTTTTGCTTCCAGGGTTTGCGACCTCCACCAGAAACCTCGCCACGAGATAGGACCTTGGCGTTATTGGTTCGGATATTAGCGTAGAATCGGTTGTATGCAATCTTAAGCTGATCTGGGTTTGCTTCCACTCCAAAAATGGCCACAGGAAGGTCCACTTCAGTCTTTTTTACGCCTACCTTGCTGTAGCTAATTGCCTTCATTATTTGATACCCCTAATCATAACAAGACCTCGTCTAGGCCCAGGCACACTGCCTACGATTGCTATCAGGTTCTTTTCTGCATTTATAATTGCTATCTTTTGATTCTTGATGGTTACCTTTTCATGGCCCATTTGACCGGCCATTTTGGTGCCCTTAAAAACATGCTGAGGATACCCCGAGCCTATAGACCCAGGGGCGCGGTAGTTATGACTACCGTGAGTCTTCGGTCCGCGGTGAAAATTATGCCGCTTGATGGTGCCGGCGAAACCCTTTCCCTTGGAGATACCCGAAACCACTACCTTGTCGCCTACCTCGAAGATACCGACTGTCAGCGTATCACCCACCTTAAGTTGACTAGGGGCCTGCTCTACTTCACTTACAACACCATCGGGCTGCTCGGTTCGAAATTCTTTTATGGTAGTAGGCCTTGAGCCAGAAGCCTTTACCTGGCCAGCTTGGGTCTTAGATAACTTTTCAGATTCCCCAAAGCCAATTTGAACCGCATTATAGCCATCTGATTCGATAGATTTTAGTCTGGTTATGACACAAGGGCCAGCTTCAAGAACAGTTACGCCACTGCGTACACCGTTTGCATCAAATATTTGCGTCATTCCAACTTTTTTAGCGAGTAATGCTTTCATAATTCCTTGGCTATTAAATAATAAAACCTGAGTAAACAGGCTGGTTTCCTTAGGCTTTTTAGCCGTCAAGACCTTGTCGCTTCTCAGTACTCTTAACTACTAGAACTGTTTGATAGTTAAAACTCAGGTGTCATTGTATCAGATAGGGGCCAGGTATGTCAACTATAAAAGGCACCTCCCAAAAAGGTACCTTTTACGATTCTACTAACTAGAATAGGCTGCCCGAAATTATCTACTTGATGAGCTTGATTCCGCCGATTAGTGGCAGTGGCTTCATTTCGTTATTGACGACATTTATAATACCCATAATCGCCAGTACCAGTATTAGTAAACCTACAGCCGGTGCAGCCACCCATCCCAGAAAAGGAATTACCCATAAAATATTGGTTAGTACCATCGCAATGAATAAAACCAAACCTTGGTTGGCGTGGTATTTTACAAATTTACTGTTTCCGCCCGCGAATAGAGGAATCACTACAAGGATTCCTACATAAGCTAAGACGCCCATTATTTTGTCATTTTCATTACTTGTTTTTTTATCTTCTGGCATAATTACCTCCGTTATAAAATTGTTTTATTTATTATTTTTTTAGAATATTACTAAGCTAATTGTAACCCCGCACGGGCGGCTTGGCAAGCTACAATAAATCTATATATTGATGATACTTCCGCCGAGCTTGTCGCGGAAATAATTGTCGTGGCTTACATAGAGTATTGCCCCGCTATAAGCGAGTAGAGCGCTCTCTAGCTCCTCAATACTCGGCAGGTCAAGATGATTGGTAGGCTCATCTAGTATCAGCATGTTTGGCTCTGGGGCAAGCATTTTAATAATCTGAAATCGGGCCTTTTGTCCTCCAGATAATTGCTTGAGTTTGAGATTAAGATCAGCTCGAGGATCAAATAGATACTGCGCGGCGATTTGCATTATTTTTTCCTGATTAACAGGGATACTATTTTCTATATAAACCGACTCTATGGCTTCCGAGAGAGTAGAGTCTAATAGTTTATTATCTATCTCCTGTTCATAATAACCTATTCTGAGAGCTTTTTCCGGCTCGATAGATCCTTTGAATATTTTTAGCTTAGAGGGCTTACCGTTAGTGATATCAAGAATAAGTTTGATAAGACTGGATTTACCGGCTCCATTTCTACCTCTTATTTCAGCCCTATCACCGCTATTTAAGCCAAACGAAACTGCCTCAAACAGAGGCTTGCTATAGCCTACACTTAAGTCGTGTACTGATAGAAGGTTCATAAAGCCTGAATCCGAACTATCCGTAGTGATAGATATATTCTTGGTCTTGTACTTGTCATAACGATCTGTGACTTTTTTTGACATCCCTTCTACGGACTGCTGATCAATCCAGAATGACGGCTTGACCATAACCTTTTGCAGTTCGTCTATTTGGCGCTGAAAGCGTCGAGCCATAGGAATAAAGGGGTTAGGAGTTTTACTGGAGCCTGCTTTCTTACGATTTGCCTCTTGGAGCTGCTTTTTTAGGTTCTCCATAGTGCTGAGCTGTACTTCATAATTGTTCATACCCGCCACTGTAGCTAAACTATTCTGCTTAAGGTATGCATCATAGTTGCCAATAAAAACTACTGCCTGGTTGTCTTTAATCTCGACTATGGTATCAACGGTAGCTAGTACATCTCTATCGTGGCTGACCAGCACTACGGCACCTTTGGCAGAACCTAGCCAGGTTATAAATTCAGCTTTTGCAATGTAATCCATGTGGTTAGTTGGTTCGTCTATAAGGGCCAAATCGACCTTACTCTCAGCGATCTTCACTAGCTCTACAAATCGTTTTTGGCCACCTGACAAATTTTTAATAGAGGCTCTGGCCATAGTCTCATCTACTTGATATCTAGAAAGAGCCTGTAGCACCCTATCTTCTCCTCTGTAGTAATCTAGCTGCATGAAACGATCAAGAGCGTCGCTATATTGATCAAGCTGGTCGTTACTTGGTTCAGTAATATCAGGATAAGCATCCATAATCCTTTTACAGCGAAGGTAATCTGGGAGTTCACTTAATATGTAATCAACTACTGAAACATCTTCGAGGTGAGAGTGCTCTTGCCTGCTAGTGGCGATAATCAGCCCTTTTTTTCTCCAGACAGTGCCTACGAACTCCTCGTCCTCACCATTTATTAGCCCTAGAAGGGTTGTTTTACCTACCCCATTTCTGCCTATAATGGCTATTTTCTGGTCAGCCTGCAATGTAAGGCTAAGGTTCTTAAGAAGTAGCTTGGAGCCGGCTGTTTTTTCCTCGATATCTATATTTATAATCATGGTTTATCCATTATCCCGATGGCATTAAATCAAAAAACCCCTTTGTTAAGAGGTTTTTTGATTATTACTCCGCCAGTTTACATCTTTATTTCGATATTAACACCATTGGGTAAGCTGAGGTTAGTTAAGCTATCAATAGTTTTTGCATTATGGTCATAAATTTCTATTAATCGCTTGTGGGTTCTCATTTCGAATTGTTCGCGAGCATCCTTAAAGACATGTGGGCTTGAAAGTACAGTGTACTTATCCTTTTTAGTCGGGAGTGGAATCGGGCCAGCTACGCTAGCGCCAGTACGAATTGCGCTATCGATAATTTGCTTTGCAGACTGGTCGATAATCTTATTATCATAGGCTTTTAATTTAATCCTAATTCGTTGCTTTTCTGGTTTTTCTGTCATGTCTTATAAGGTACTTTCTGCTCTCTTTGGGGGAGATTACTTATTGATCTTAGTTACTACACCAGCGCCTACTGTCTTACCGCCTTCACGAATAGCAAACCTTAGGCCATCGTTCATGGCTATCGGGGCAAGCAATTTTACTTTTACGCTGATATTATCCCCGGGCATTACCATTTCGGTACCTTCTGGGAGCTCTACCTCGCCTGTTACATCCGTAGTTCGGAAGTAAAACTGTGGCTTATAGCCCTTGAAAAATGGGGTGTGGCGTCCGCCTTCGTCTTTCTTTAGCACATATATTTCGGCATCAAATTCGGTGTGAGGAGTAACAGAACCCGGCTTTGCAAGTACTTGCCCACGCTCAATGTCATCGCGCTCAACGCCTCTTAGCAAGATACCAACATTGTCTCCAGCTTGGCCTTCATCGAGCATCTTTTTAAACATCTCTACTCCTGTCACGACAGTTTTGGTGGTATCTTTTATACCTACTATCTCAACTTCTTCATTGATGTTTACTCTTCCCTGCTCGATGCGACCGGTGGCAACTGTGCCTCGCCCTTTAATCGAGAATACATCTTCGATAGGCATCAAAAATGGCTTGTCTAGTTCTCTTACTGGCTCAGGGATATAGTCGTCCATAGCCTTGACTAACTCCATTATGGCATCCTCGTTAGCTGAATCACCTTCTAGAGCCTTAAGTGCCGAACCCTTAATTATTGGGGCATCTTTGTCGTATTCATACTTTTCTAGAAGCTCACGAATTTCCAGCTCCACTAGTTCGGCTAATTCTGGGTCAGCCATATCCATTTTATTCATAAATACTAGTATTTTTGGTACGCCTACCTGTCGGGCTAATAGTACATGCTCTCTTGTTTGAGGCATTGGGCCGTCTGCAGCAGAAACCACTAGAATAGCTCCGTCGATCTGAGCAGCTCCCGTGATCATATTCTTGATATAATCAGCATGTCCAGGCATGTCTACATGGGCATAGTGACGCTTTTCGGTCTCATACTCTTCATGGGAAGTTGCAATCGTAATGCCTCGCTCCCGCTCTTCTGGAGCATTGTCGATTGTTGCATAATCGACTGGCTGATTAACATCACTGGGCAGCTTTTTCGATAGTACTGTGGTTATTGCTGCTGTTAGGGTAGTCTTTCCATGATCCACGTGGCCCATAGTGCCGACATTTACATGTGGTTTGTCTCTGTTATATTTCTCTGCCATTGATACTCCTCGTTAATATATTAATTGCTTGATTGTTTGGTTTTTTGACAATAAGAAAATTGCCATATTGTTTGACCCCTTTATTATAGGGAGAAAAAGCCTTTTTGTAAAGAGTTAATTTATAGTTTTAGTAAGGCTTATATTTGGCCAGACTAGCTGCGGCTCTCGCCAGCTTCCCTGGAAGCGGTGTATTTGCCCTTTAGCTCTTCGGCTACATGGTTAGGAACCTCAGCGTAATGATCGAACTCCATTGCATAAGAGGCTCGACCCTGGGTCATGCTTCTTAAGCTAGTAGCATACCCAAACATCTCCGCTAGCGGCACAAAAGACCTGATAACCTTTGCCCCACTACGATCTTCCATAGTATCAACTCGGCCACGCTTCGAATTAATATCCCCTATAACATCCCCCATGAATTCATCCGGGGTAGTAACTTCAACACGCATAGTTGGCTCCATGATTACTGGGTCGGCCTTCTTAACTCCTTCTTGAAGGGCCATAGATGCAGCTATTTTGAAGGCTATTTCTGATGAATCTACATCATGGTAACTCCCATCGTATAGCTTGCAGTGCAAATCAACTACAGGGTACCCGGCAATAACTCCATTACGCATTGCTTCCTTAACACCAGCCTCTACAGGGGCAATATACTCTCGAGGCACAGCCCCGCCGACAATAGCATTCTCAAATTCAAATGTCTGAGATTTATCGCTATCCTCGGTGTGTACTAGTGGGCTTAGCTCGAGGTAGACATGGCCGTATTGGCCTCTACCGCCAGATTGACGGATAAATTTATGCTCTATCTGAGTTGTGCCTTTAATAGTCTCCCTAAAAGCAACCTGGGGTCGTCCAACATTTGCCTCTACCTTAAATTCGCGCTTCATTCTATCCACCAATACCTCTAAGTGCAGTTCGCCCATTCCGGCTATAATAGTCTGCCCAGAATCTTCATCGGTACTGACTCTAAAGGTAGGATCTTCTTCGGCGAGACGGCTCAGCGCTATGCCCATCTTCTCCTGGTCGGCTTTAGTTTTAGGTTCGATAGCAATATTAATTACTGGGGCTGGGAAATCAATTGATTCAAGAAGTACTTGGGCCGACTCATCGCAAAGTGTGTTACCAGTTACGGTGTTCTTAAGGCCAACTGCAGCGGCTATATCCCCTGCGTGAACCTCCGAGACCTCTTCTCTATTATTGGCGTGCATACGGACAATTCGCCCGATACGCTCTTTTTCGCCTGTACTAACATTATAAATGTAGCTACCTGATTTGAGTACTCCAGTATAAACTCTAAAGAAACAAAGCTTCCCGACAAATGGATCAGTCGCTATTTTAAATGCCAAGCCAGCAAAAGGAGCCTCATCGCTCACTTCCAGGAGTCTTTCCTCACCAGTTTTATTATCTACTGCAAGAGGCGCAGTGACATCTAGGGGGCTGGGGAGATAATCTACAATTAAATCAAGCAGCTTTTCGACGATTACACCGCGTCCATCGCCACCAGCCACCAAGAAAAAGTCTCCCCTAAGGACAGACTTTCGAATTACTTGTTTGATCTCTACTTCGGTAAGCTCGGTGCCGTCAAGATATTTCTCCATAATTGTATCATCAGCCTCTACGGCTGCTTCAATAAGGTGGCGTCTATAATTTCTGGCTTTCTCCATCATGTCGTCAGGTATCTCAACTTCTTTGAGTTCCTTATCGGTATAATCTGAGTATTGGTAGGCCTTCATCTCGATAACATCTACGATTCCATTGATTTCCTGCTCAAAGCCAATAGGCAAATGAACCGGATATGCGTGCTTGCTAAGTCGCTCGTGAATAGACTCTAAGCTCTTGTAAAAATCGCCGCCAGTTTGGTTAATCTTATTTATAAAGCAAATCCTAGGGACTCCATATTTATCAGCCTGCCGCCATACGGTTTCGGACTGAGGTTCGACGCCCATTTTGCCATCAAACATCACACAAGCTCCATCAAGAACCCTGAGTGATCTTTCGACCTCTACTGTGAAGTCGATGTGTCCAGGGGTGTCGATGATATTAATTCGTTTGTCCTTCCAGAAGCAAGTTGTGGCCGCCGAAGTAATAGTTATGCCGCGCTCACGCTCTTGTTCCATCCAGTCCATAGTAGCCTCACCTTGGTGAACTTCACCAATCTTGTGGACAACTCCAGTCCGGTATAGTATTCCTTCGGTTACGGTTGTCTTGCCTGCATCAATGTGGGCGATAGTCCCGACATTTCGGGTATTTTCTAATGTAAATTCTCGAGCCATGGGAATAAAATTATCCTTTCTTTACCCTAATTAAATAATGCCGAATATTCGGCATAATCGGATATTATCTTAACCTATATAGCCGACATTAACAAGGATATTATGGTGTAACAATTTGCCAACAACATTTTAGGGCACAAAAAATATCTAAGGGTATTCCGCCACAAGCTTGCCAGCAAAGCAACTGGCATATAGAGTGTATAGTAACAGTTTTAGATATATTACAAAAAGTGAGTCAGGAGGGTAACTCATTTTTTGCCAAGGTGGCAGAAGTCGAATATTCTGGTTGATACAGACGACGCTCTGGCTCAAATACAGAGCCTCAATCTTTCGTACATGGCAAATACCTCGGCAAGCAATGTAAATTTGCCCAATTAATAATAAATACCCCGGGCAGAGTTATAAAGCGGGGTATCTATTATCCTATTTTGGTCAGAGCGCTTGAGCTGGAACTAAAAGACTTAGCTAGTACCTTGCGAAGTGAGCAAAGGCTTTGTTTGCTTCAGCCATCTGGTGAGTATCTTGCTTCTTCTTAACTGCATCACCTTCGTTGTTATAGGCCGCGACTAGTTCTGTGGCTAGTTTCTTATCAAAACTACTTCCTTTTTTCTTTCGGGCTGAATCTAGCATCCAGACCATTGCATAATGAACTTTGCGATCTCCCTTAACTTCGATAGGGACTTGATAGTTTGCTCCACCAATACGCTTAGATTTAACCTGCACTTGGGGGCTGACATTTTTGATTGCACCTTCGAACACTTCTAAGGGGTCTTTTTTGGTCTTTGCAGCTGCCTGGCTGATAGCTCCATAGACAAGATTCTCGGCTAACCTCTTTTTACCATCTAGCATGACCTTATTGATCATCTTGGTAACTAGAACGCTATTATACACGCGGTCTGCTGGTAGTATTCTCTTGAGTGATTTTGTGACTTTTCTTGGCATAACTTAATCCTTCTTGCTTCCGCTGGCCTTTTTAGTGCCATATTTACTTCGGCCTTGCTTGCGATCGCTGACACCACCTGTGTCTAAATGTCCTCGAACTATATGATAGCGAACACCACCAAGATCCTTAACCCGTCCTCCCCTAACCAAAACTACGGAATGCTCCTGAAGATTGTGACCTTCACCTGGTATGTAGGCAGTGACTTCCATTCCGTTAGTGAGCCTTACTCGAGCAACCTTACGCAGGGCGGAGTTTGGCTTACGAGGTGTTTGAGTATAAACCTTAACACAGACGCCCCGCTTGAAGGGTGAGTTATTCAATGCTGACTGATTTTTAAGAGCGTTAAAGGTCCGGCCCAAGGCTGGAGATTTAGTCTTGGTTGTTTTGCGCGAACGCGGTTTTCTAATGAGTTGATTGATTGTAGGCATAATTTGTAACTTCAATACTTTAACAGATAAGAATTACCTGGTCAAGCATTGCCCCCTTCCTTGCCCCTAAAGCCTGTTCCTACCGGGATTAACCGCCCGATAATAACATTCTCTTTTAGACCTCTTAAGTTATCGGACTTACCTCGCATCGCAGCTCCAATAAGAACCCTAGTGGTTTCTTGGAATGAAGCGGCAGATAGCCAACTATCAGCCCCAGTCGAAATTTTAGTAATTGGCATTAGAAGTAGCTCATAAGTTGCAGGCTTCTTGCCCTTCTTGGACACCTTAAGGTTCTCTACCTTTAGGGATGTCTGGGAAACAACATCACCTGAAATGAAGCTTGTAGCATTTGGCTCCTCGATCATTACTCTGCTAAACATCTGGCGAATTATAACTTCGATATGCTTAGCAGCGATTGTCTGGCCCTGGCTAAGATAGATAGCCTGAACTTCATCGATGATGTATCGCTGGACTGCTTCTTCGCCACGCAATTTAAGCATATCCTGAAGGTTTATCGGTCCTTCTGTTAACCTCTGCCCAACTTCTACGCGGCCGCCATTCTTGACTTCTAGGGCGACATATTCACCAACAGTGTGCTCTCGAAGCCCAGCACCTAGATGCGTTAAAAGTATCTTGTCGTTATCGATCTTTACCTCGCCACTGCCGCCAGCCTTAATAGTACGCTTTCCGTCCTTACTCTCCGCAAGTACTTGGCTTCGCTCCACCATATCACCAGCTTTGACCTTGACAATCATTTCACCAAATTTATACTCAGTTACTTTTTGGTCGTCGGGTATGATTATGATGTTTTGCTTGTTGCCAGCTTTTCTAATTTGTATTGTTCCCTCGACATCTGCCAGTATAGCCTGCCCTTTGGGGCTTCTTACTTCAAATATCTCTTCAACTCTAGGTAGACCCTGAGTGATGTCTTCGGTGGCGATACCTCCTGCGTGCATAGTTCGCATAGTAAGCTGGGTGCCGGGCTCTCCGATACTTTGAGCAGCTATAATACCAACTGCCTCGCCGTGCCTTATAGGCTTTCCAGAGCCTAAATCTAGGCCGTAGCACTGAGCACAGACACCCCACAAGCTCTTGCACTTAAGAACTGATCTGATCTTAACAGTATCGATCCCAAGATCGTTAATCTTTTTGGCTACATCCGGCAGGATTAGATCGCCCTTTTTAATTAGTGTTTTGCCTGTTGCTGGGTCGACAATCTTTTCATGGATATTTCTTCCCGCTAACCATGCTCCAATGCCCTCTTCACCAGCTGCTTCAGCCTCAGCCCTGGTGATTAGATAGCCTTCCTTATCTCCACAATCATCTTCAGATATTACAATATCTTGGCTTACATCTACTAGGCGTCGGGTTAGGTAGCCAGATTCAGCAGTCCTAAGGGCTGTGTCGGTAAGGCCCTTGCGAGCTCCATGAGTGCTAATAAAGTACTCAAGCACAGACAAACCATCTTTGTAGTTAGATCTAATTGGCAGCTCGATAGTTCGTCCAGACGGGTTGAGCATCAAACCAAGCATTCCGGCCATTTGATTAACCTGCGCCATTGTTGTGCGTGCCCCAGATTCCATGTCTAGCGTAAGGGTGGATTCACTGCTTGTAAGAGTATCTACTAAGGATTTCTCTACCGCGACTCCTACTTCCTTCCAGGCAATGATTGTTTTCTGATAGCGCTCTTCATCTGTAATTAGACCTTGGTTGTACTGGCTAGCGTAACCAACTACCTTGGCCTCTCCTTCGCTGATAATACCAGCTCGGTCCTCTGGTACGACAAGATCATCCATCCCGATAGAAATTCCTGATAATGTGGCGTACTTAAAGCCTAGATCCTTCACATCGTCAGATAAATCTGCCGTGGCGTTTACTCCGAAGACATCAAATACCTCGGCCATTACTTTTTTAAGCTTAGATTTGGTCATTGGGTCGTTCTGGTAGCTCATACCCTCAGGGAGTACCTCATTAAATAGCAGCCTACCAGCCGTAGTATCAATGATTTGATACTCATCCTTATTTATTTCATGCGCTATCCTTACTTTAATATTAGCTCGTAAATCTACGATACCCTCTTGATGTGCTAGGACGGCTGCGTCGGAGTTTTCAAAAATCTTGCCTTCGCCCTTAGAACCAGCCTTAGAAGAAGTCATAAAGTAACAGCCCAGCACGATGTCTTTGCTTGGATTGACTACTGGCTCACCAGAAGATGGCTTGAGTAGATTATGGCGCGAGAGCATGATATCTCGTGCTTCAGCCTGGGCTGCATCACCTAGAGGAACATGAACTGCCATTTGATCTCCATCGAAATCAGCATTAAAGGCCGCACACACCATTGGGTGGAGCTGGATAGCCTTACCTTCGATTAAAGTTGGCTTAAAAGCCTGGATGCCTAATCTGTGAAGAGTGGGTGCTCGATTAAGAAGCACATACTTACCGGCGATTACATCGTCGAGTGTGTCCCATACTTCAGTGCGTGCTCTTTCAATCATTCTCGATGCGCTCTTAACATTATGTGCATAGCCTCGATCGATTAACTGGCCTATCACAAAAGGCTTGAATAGTTCTAGGGCCATCATCTTGGGGATACCGCATTGATCTAGCTTTAAGTGGGGCCCGATTACAATTACGGATCGGCCAGAATAGTCCACTCGTTTGCCAAGAAGGTTTTGACGGAATCTTCCCTGTTTTCCCTTAAGTAAATCAGTTAGGCTTTTGAGTTTTTTGCGACTGCCGGCTGCCGATACTGCTCTATCTCGCCTAGCATTGTTGTCTATTAGGGCATCGACTGCCTCCTGAAGCATACGCTTCTCATTGCGGCAAATTACTTCTGGAGCTTGTAGCCTATAGAGCTTCTTGAGTCGATTATTTCGATTTATGACTCTTCGATAAAGATCATTAAGATCTGATGCGGCAAATCGGCCACCATCAAGCTGTACCATAGGTCTAAGGTCTGGGGGGATAACTGGCAGCTGACTTGTTATCAGCCACTCTGGCCGAAGTTGAGCCTGCATCATGCCTTCGACTAGCTTAAGTCGTTTTAGGGCTTTTTTCTTCTTTTGACCAATTGTGTTTTCAGATTCGTCTTTGAGGCTCTTTGTGAGTTTCTTTAGATCTACTTCAGCCAGTAACTGCTGAACTGCCTCTGCACCAATACCAGCCTTAAAGACATGCCCAAATTTTTGATTTAATTCTCTGTAACGGCCTTCTGGCAATAGTTCGCTCTTGGCTAGATTGGTAAGGTCAGATTTAGCGGTGGTATAAGAGTTGTCTAGCTCGGCAAGCTCATTGATAACTTCGTCGCTGAGAACTTCCTTATCGGGGTTCTTTATCTCATATTTCGTTAAAATAGCCTTGCGTCTACTCTTGAAATCTACATCCAGCTCCTTAAGGGACTCAGACTTGGCCTTTTCATCCACATCGGTTACTACAAAGTTAGCGAAATAAACAACCCTCTCTAGGTCTCTAACCCCAATATTTAGAATTAAGCTAATCGGGCTTGGAGTCCCCCTCAAGAACCAAATATGCGTGACGGGTACGGCTAAAGTGATATGCCCCATGCGCTCTCGTCTCACAATACTTCTTGTTACCAATACACCGCACTTGTCGCAGGCAATGCCTTTGTAGCGAATGCCTTTGTACTTACCGCAGTAACATTGCCAGTCTTTTGTTGGTCCAAAAATCTTTTCGCAGAATAAGCCATCTTTCTCTGGTTTTTGAGTCCTGTAGTTAATGGTTTCTGGCTTAGTTACTTCTCCGTGAGACCAATCTAGGATTGTCTCTGGCGATGCAACTGAAAGTCGGATTCCATCAAAATCCAAAATCATTTGTTCGTTTGCGCTAATATTCATTGGTCTAGCCTTCCTTCTCGGTTAATTTGGTATCATTATCAGCTAGGGCTTCAAAATCATCCTCGGATCCATCAGAGGCGAGGTTCACTATCGCTTCGCCCTCGGCGGCTTTATCGCCCTCCATGAGTACGGTTGAGCCAAGCTCATCAGCTTCAATTTCAAGGCCTTTCTCTAGTAGCTCTTCGGCTGGCATAACCTGTGATGTCTTGGGTTTCTCTAGTTCAACATCTAATCCCAAGCTCTGCAGCTCCTTAACTAACACATTGAATGATTCAGGTATTCTTGGCCCCTTTATCTCATCATTCTTAATTATTGATTCATAGGCTTTACTTCTGCCAATTACATCATCAGATTTTATAGTAAGTATTTCCTGGAGTGTATTGGCTGCGCCGTATGCTTCAAGAGCCCAAACTTCCATCTCTCCGAATCTCTGTCCACCCATTTGAGCTTTACCGCCAAGTGGTTGCTGGGTAACCATAGCGTATGGCCCAGTTGATCTTGCATGGATCTTATCATCAACCATATGCTGAAGTTTCAGCATATACTTATAGCCAATTGTAGTGGTTTCTGCGAATGGCTCACCGGTATAGCCATGGAATAGCTGAGCTTTGCCATCTTCAGGTAGGCCTGCCTTCTTAAGCTCTGCTTTGATTTGGTCTACCTTAACTCCGTCAAACACAGGGGAGGCAACTCGGTAGCCTAGTGCCTGAGCCGCCCATCCTAGGTGAGTTTCTAGTATCTGGCCAATATTCATACGAGCACCTACACCTAGTGGGTTTAGAATAATGTCTACTGGTGTGCCATCGTCTAGATAGGGCATGTCTTCAATAGGTAATATCTTACTAATTACGCCCTTATTACCGTGCCGTCCAGCCATCTTATCGCCAACTGATATTTTTCTAAGCTGTGCAACAGCTACATATATTTGGCTAATTACACCAGCTGGGAGGTCATCCCCGGCCTCTCTACTAAGTATCTTCACCTCGACTACTTTTCCTGCAGTACCATTTGGCAACCTCAAGCTAGTGTCCTTTACATCTCTAGCTTTTTCGCCAAATATGGCCCTAAGAAGCCGCTCTTCACTGGATAAATCGGTCTCCCCCTTAGGTGTTATCTTACCTACTAGGATATCGCCGGCCTCTACTTCAGCTCCTATTCGTACCACACCTTCATCGTCAAGGTCCTTAAGGCTGTCTTCAGATACATTTGGGATATCCCTAGTTATAACTTCGGCACCTAGCTTCGTGTCTCGGACATCTACTTGGTGGGTTTCAATATGTATTGAAGTATACCTATCATCTTGAACGAGTCTTTGGGAGACTATAATGGCATCTTCGTAGTTTAAGCCTTCAAATGGCATAAATGCCACCAATACATTCTGCCCTAGAGCTAACTCACCTTCTTTAGTACTCATTCCATCTGCTAGGATATCGTCTCTCTTGACCATCTGGCCTGAGGAAACCACAGTGCGCTGATGCATTGACGACCCTTGGTTAGATCGAACGAAATTGATCAGCTTGTAAGATTTCCTGCCTGCTTTCTTGTACTTGACGACTATTTCTTTGGCATCAGCTGAAAGTACTTCGCCATCTTCTTGGGCTAAAATTACTTGCCCAGAGTCCTCTGCAACCCTTCCCTCTACACCAGTTCCGACAATCGGGGCTTCTGGCTTAATAAGAGCTACTGCTTGGCGCTGCATGTTCGCACCCATTAGAGTTCTTTTGGCATTATCGTGCTCGAGGAATGGGATTAAGGCAGCTGATACCCCAACTACTTGGTTAGAGCTGATATCCATGTAATCGACATTATTGGCATCTTCTTCATCGGCCTCACCACCAACACCCCTTACTGGTACGCGGGGCTGGACAAAGTAGCCCTTATCGTCGGTTGGCGTCTGCGCCTGGGCTATCACAGCCTTCTCTTCATCAGTAGCATCAAGGTATACGATTTCAGATGTAGCGCGTGCTTTTATTCTGACGGCACTTGTGCCGGATTTTTCTATTGCCTTAGCCAGAGTAGCAGTTATTTTATCGCCTGCCTTAACAATCACCTTGCCACCCTCAGAAATAGTCCTGGAGGAAAATTCTCCTACTGAATCCTTAACGGCAACTTCATTTATAACTTTGAAGTATGGAGTCTCGATGAATCCATACTCGTTTACTTGGGCGTATGTGGCCAAAGTGCTTACCAGCCCAATATTTGGCCCTTCTGGGGTTTCGATAGGACAAATTCGTCCGTAGTGAGTTCTGTGTACATCACGAACTTCGAATCCAGCACGCTCACGACTCAATCCACCAGGGCCCATTGCGTTTAGTCGTCGCTTGTGGACGATCTCGGCTAATGGGTTGATCTGATCCATGAACTGACTCAATTGGTGACTAGCAAAGAACTCTTTAACGCTAGCCACAATCGGGCGCACATTGATTAACTGTCCAGGGATAATAGTCTCTGGATCGGCAATACTCATTCGATCTTTTACTATTCTCTCCATTCGCAGCAGGCCGACTCGGAAACGACCCTGAATTAGTTCCCCTACCATCTTTAGTCGGCGATTCCCTAGGTGGTCGATATCTTCTGAAGGCATATTACTATTGCTAAGCTTGATTATCTCGGTGATAATCCCGATAAGGTCTTCTTTTCTAAGTACTCTTCCGTCAGGGTTATTCTTAACATTAACGCCGAATCTTTTATTGAGCTTGTAGCGCCCTACTTTGCTAAGATCGTAGCGCTTAAAATCAAAAAACATACTATCCAGTAAAGCCTTGGAATTTTCAACTGTTGCTAGATCGCCAGGCCTAATCCTACGATATACCTCCATAAGTGCCTCTGCTGTAGTGCTAGTTGGGTCCTTGGAAAGTGTCTCTTCGATCAGCTTTACTTCCCCGCTATCAGCATCCTTAAATATCTCCTTAATCTCGGTATCTGTGCCAAACCCAAATGCTCTAAGAAGTGTAGTAACTGGAAGCTTACGCTTTCGGTCTATCTTGACACTCATAACACCATTTTGAGCAGTTTCTATTTCTAGCCATGCGCCACGATATGGGATAATTTTGGCCGAAAAATAATCAGCAGTGCCATCGCGCGTGAAGAATACACCTGGGCTGCGTAGCAACTGGCTCACGACAACTCGCTCTACGCCATTGATGATGAAGGTGCCACGAGCAGTCATAATTGGGTAGTCGCCTAAGAAAATCTCTTGGATTTTTACTTCACCTGTTTCCTTGATTATCAATTCTATAGTTGCTTTAAGTGATGCCTCATAGCTGAGGTTCTTCTCTTTAGCGAGCTCTTCGGTAACTTTGGCTTGGTCGAACTTATAACTTTTAAAGTTTAGCTCATACTTTTTGCCAGTAAAGTCCTCTATTGGCGAGATTTCTTCAAACAGTTCTTTAAGGCCTTCTTCAAAGAACCAATTGTAGGAATCCAGCTGAATCTTTATAAGATCAGGTAGTTTTAGTGGTGTGGTCTGACTGTTAAGGTAAATTCTAGCACTGGCTGACTTTGCCATATATTGTAGTGTCTCCTCTTGCATTACTTAATTTGTTAATAAGATGAAGAAGAGGTTTTTCTAAACAGATAAAAAACCGATATATTCCGAATCCCACCGAAATTTACCCGTTATAAAAGTTTAAGCGTCCTCTATAAAGATAAATACTAGACTAATATTGGATGCTAGTCAATAGTTTTAAGGTGTTAAATTACTTCTTTTCGACGACCTTATCGACTATGCCGTAGCTTTTGGCTTCGTTGGCATCCATCCAGAAATCACGATCGCTGTCGTTGGTTATTTTAGACACTTTCTGGCCTGTTTTTTCAGATAGAATTATATTTAGCTTTTCGCGGATTTTAATGATCTCTTTGGCTGTTATTTCGATATCCGAAGCAGTACCCTGGAAACCACCCGAGGGCTGATGGATCATTATTCTAGAGTTGGGCAGCGAAAACCTCTTGCCTTTTTGCCCGCAAGCCATCAGAAATGCCCCCATACTTGCGGCCATACCAACACAAATTGTACTAACATCCGGATTTATCAATTCCATGGTATCAAATATTGCCATTCCAGCAGTAACACTCCCTCCGGGCGAATTAATATACAATTTGATATCTGCATGCTTATCCTCGCTCTCAAGAAACAAAAGCTGAGCGATGACTAAGTTAGCTACAGTGTCATCTACCTCTGTTCCCAGGAATATTATCCTCTCTTTTAGCAAGCGAGAATATATATCATAGGCGCGCTCGCCCATACTGGTCTTCTCTATGACTGTGGGGATTAGTATCTGTCCGTTCATATAGCTATTTTAGCACGAATTAGCTACTTGCGAACTCTACGAGCTTAGCAATCGCCTTTTGGGTAAGTAGGTGATTGCGCAAATCATCCTGAAAATGACCGTGAGTGAGTTCTTCTTGAATTTTAGGGTCGCTTTTGTACTGTTCGGTCATTTTTGAAAGCTCTTGTTCTAGTTCAATCTGGCTAACCTTGATGCCATAGGTACCTATAACATCTCTCAATAAAAGCGCTGCCGTGACTCGCTTAGTGGCTTCGTCTGTAACCTCTTTTTTAAGATCATCCTCGGTTCGCTTTTGCATTTCAGCGTATTTTTTACGATTTAATCCAGAATTATGGAGGTTTTTATCCATCTCGCTCTCTAGTTGCTCTGCTTGCTGGGCAATTAGTTGCTCTGGAGCCTCAAATTTAGCCTTGGTCAGAAGTGCGTCGAGGATAGCGTTTTCATAATCTTTATCTGCCTGTTCCTGATATTGCTCTTGCAGAACTTTTTCGATGTCTAGCCTAAGAGCTTTAACATCAGTCTTGTTGCCCACTAGCTTGGCAAATTCGTCATCTAGCTTTGGCAGCTCAACAGACTGAATGCTGTTAATTTTGATACTAAACTCTACCTTAGCCCCCTTCAAATCCTCAGAATGATAGTCTTTCGGGAAGGTTATCTCGAAAGTCTTCTCTTCATCCTCTTTTAATCCTATTAGGTTTTCTTCAAAGCCTGGTATAAAAGTGCCTTGGCCCAAAATCAGAGTGTGGTTTTTGGCAGCTGCACCTTCGACTGGCTTACCCTTTCTTACCCCTTCAAAGTCAAATTTAACTTCATCTCCATTTTGAGCTGGTTTACCAGTGGCAACTCTTTTAGCCATCTGCTGGCGCAGGTTTTCAATGGCCTCATCGACTTTTGCTTTATCAACTTTGAGTGCTGGCTTTTTAACTCTTAGCTTGGAGTAGTCATATTCAATTTTAGGCATTATAGGAAATTCAGCAGAGAACTCAAGTTCGCTATAAGGAACGAACTTCTTCAGATCAATACTTGGAGATCCAAGGCTCTCTATCTTTTTCTCACGCATTTGATTCTTGTAGGCGTTATCTATTACTTCTTCAAGCACTTCGGCTTGGACTCGTGCTTCACCGAGTTCACGAATTACGATGTTATCGGGTGCATGGCCAGGCCTAAAACCGTCGACCTTAAGGTCTTTTTTGAGGCGCTTTAATACTACCTGCTTATAAGGGTCAATGAATTGCCCATCGACCGTAATGGTCAATGTCATTGTGCTGCCGGACTTTTTATGTGTAGATTTGATCATAACGCTGACAAGTATATCAGATTGAAATAATATTTTCTAGTACCAAAATAGTATGGTTTTTTACTGATGTAGGTTTGGTTTACTCTACCGCAGAAGACTAGAAAGGGTAATACTAATCTACCCTGATGTGGTCTTCTTTTGTCCATCCCGGTACAGAATATAGTTCTACTAGCGATTTTCCATCACTGGTTGCCCAATGAGTTTTTCCTGGTGTAACCACAAACTTATCACCTTGTTTTAGTTGTATTGCTTCATCTTCTACATGAAGCACCATGCTTCCTGTTATTACAGTGTATCGCTGGGTCATTTTTAAATGTTTATGAGGCTTGCTTTTAATAATTATTTCTATGGCAGTATCGTATTCGGGATGCTCGCTAACAGGCTCTACTTCACATACAAAATGCAAACCTCGACCATCCAAGTCGTAACTGTCTTTTGTGGGATATTTTTCTTGGAGTAGAGCCAGGATACGCTTTGTACGTTCATTAATAGTTTCATTATTCATACTTACATCATATCAGACAAATAAAAAATGACCCCAGTAATGAGGTCATAATTCATAGGCTTGGTAGTCCAAGCACATTTGAATTGGAATGTACTGCTTGTGGAGCTGTCTCGGTGGCTGCACTTCAATAGGTGCGGGCTAGTAATTACTTAGACATGCGGGTTATTACAGAAAATTACTATAATGTGCCTTTTTTTGAGTTGTAATCTCTAATGTATGGAATCGCTGATGCAATAATTATTGCTGATGCACCCAGCATTATTGTTGTGCTAAGTTTTTCGTTAAAGAGTATAATTCCAAAAACTAGTCCGAATACTATTTCTAACAATCCCAAAATGCCTGCCGCGCCAGCATCAATAAGTTTCATCCCACTAACAAGTGACCATGAAGCAATTACTGATGCTATCGCAAATAATACTAGATAAACCCACTCAATATGGAGTCCTATCTTCGGTATAGACTCTTTTAGTAAAAATGCCATGATGAAATTCGCAAAAATAGATGTAATCCATAAAATCAACGTAGACTGCGTAGCATTATATTTCTGTTTTTTAGCACAAATCATTGTAAGAGCCACAGAAACACCACTAATAATCGCAAAACCTAGTGCTAATCTGTTAAATCCTGTTGATTTTGGAGAAAAGATTAACATTAATCCTAAAAATCCTAATAAAGCTGCTATTGCTTTATCTTTTGTAAAACGTTCATTTGAAAATAACCAACCAAAGAAGAATAGGCCAATAACCATACAGGCATAGCTCACCGTAAGACTGATTCCGACACCTGCTTGTTGGATAGCGTAATAGAGAGGTCCCCATGTGAATAATGATCCTATAAACATTCCTGTTATTGATTTCCAGTTTTGATTAATCTTTAATGGTTCAAGACGATTTCTAAAAATAGCTATAGGTAGCAAAGTTAGAACAACCAATATACTACGAAGTGCAGACGCCGTATAACCATCAAAAAAGCTACCCATAAGTTTTGTCCATATCCCATAGCTGGCATAAAAAACTGAGGAAAGTACTACTAAGCTTGCACCCACGGGTGCTTTAGATTTGTTTTTCACCATAAATACATCATATCAGACAAATAAAAAATGACCCCAGTAATGAGGTCATAATTCATAGGCTTGGTAGCCCAAGTACATTCGAATTGGAAGCTTAAACTGCCAGAGCTTTCTAGGTGTACGCAGCTTAGCAGGAATGTATCAAGTTTGGTCTAATCTACCGCACGAGACTAGAGCCTACATGTCTAGAAAGTGCGTGAATGCTCCCTGCTTGGTCATGTGTACTTGCTTCAATTCTTTAAGTGCCGATGGCTCCAGGGTTACTTCCAAAGCATCCTTAATCTGTTGCCAGTGTTCCGCGGTACTTGCTCGTGTAGTGAAAGAAATACCTTCGTAGCTATTTAGGTAGGCAATTAAAACTTGGTGGGGAGTTAGCTTTGTAGCCATGGCAATCTCTTGGAGCAGCCTGTAGCTGTCTTGCTCTTCCTTGATATTTACAAGCGGTCGATATGCTTGAATTGGTACTTTGTGCTTTAAGCAAAAATCATAGACACCAGTAGTCAGGATATCGCTATCATTTATGGAGAAGCTGAGCTGATTTAGTGCAATTGGAATATCAGAATTATCGATGGCTATTTGCAGGGATTTGACTCCAAAGTTACTTACGCCCACCTGCTTAATCAAGCCATCTTTATATAGTTGATTGCTTGCTTTAAAAAAGTCAGCTAGTTCAAAATCAGGATTCGGTGCGTGGCAGACAAAGTAATCAAGGTATTCAACGCCAAGTCGCCCGAGGCTATCGTGGCAGCCTTCAATAACCTCGTCATACGATAGCTTGAGTCTGTTCTGCTTGGTTAGTATTTGAATACTCTCTCTTGGTAAGTCTGCTATAGCTTGGCCAACGAGTTCTTCGCACTTTCCACCTGCATAGTTTTGGGCCGTATCAATAAGCGAAACACCTGACTCTATAGCTGTTTTGATGACCCTTATGTCGCCTGCATCGTCGTTGTTTGGGTCAGGGTCTTTCGTTCCACCCATTAGCCAAGTCCCGAGTGCAAGTTTAGGAAGTTGTGATTGCATGTCCTGAGTATACCAAACACCAACCAGAACTTAAAACCAATAACACCTTAGAACTTAAGTAAAAAACCCCTGCTATCTCTAACAGAGGCTGCTTATGGTAGCGGGAAGAGAGTAGCGGGCTAGCAATCTTCTAACTGTGTTGCTCGACCAAAATCTAAGCAAGCTTAATTCTGGTGCTGCGCTCCTCGTTCAACGAACCTTAGGTTTCTCATCCATACCAAAGTAAAAACCCTGATTTCTCAGGGTTTTTACTTTGGTACCGGGAAGAGGACTCGAACCTCCACGGGTGTTACCCCACCAGTTCCTAAGACTGGCGTGTCTACCAATTCCACCATCCCGGCTTACTGTTTTTGTAAATATGTTATTTTGGTGTCACCATACAGCTTTTGAGCCAATTGGAAGTACTCATTAGGTATGTCGTATTTTACTTTGCTTGATGTACTTATCACCAAAATGCCGCCTAATTGTACCAGATTTGATATGCCTTTGACCAGAGCAATATCAAACTCTATGTATGGTGGGTCAAAAAAGACTACATCGTATACCTCTTTGCAATTCGAAGCGAAACTTCTTACTGATTTTTTGACTATAATCGTACGGGATTCTACTCCAAGAGACTTAGCATTGCGATGGAGTACTTTGAAAACTCGCAAGGAATGGTCTACGAAGGTTGCTTCGCTGGCCCCTAAGCTTAAAGCCTCAAAACCTAGGGTGCCGCCACCAGCAAATAAATCTAAGACTTTGCAGTCTGTCACCTCGATAGAGTTAAATATCGCCGATCTAACTTTCCCAGTCACTGCCCTTGTCACTCCTTGAGGCGGTAACTCGATAGATCTGCTCTGAAACTCCCCAGAGCTAATCTTTGCTTGTATCATTCGCCTCTAAATAGGCTGCTAGCCAGGCTGCAGCGATAAGCTGTGGGATACGAACTACCAATGTAGCCTTGATAGTCTTTGCCAGCTTGGCACTCCAACCCTTTTGCAGGTACTGATCATATATATTGTGCTTTGAGATCGATAAACTCTCATGAAGTACGACCGACTTAATGCCTTCTTTTTTAATACTTCTTAGGAGGGCTTGGTCGAAACTAACTTTAATGGGGGTAAAGAATATGGCGCTACTGATACCCGCCTCAAATGCCACATGGCTACTTAGTAGGCCCTTATGCCCATACACCTTCCAGCGTCGACGATATTTCTTCCCCTCATACTCTTCTAGTATAAATTTATGGCTGAGGTGGTGCGCTGGCGTCAAGCTGTCGGTCAGATAATGAGCCATAAACCCAGCCTCAAAAGAAGCCTTTGCCATATCCCCCTTCTTTAAAGCATCAACCAAATTACGATAGTTAATCTCTATCCAATCCGGCAGGTGCCCTATTTTGTTAACAGGGTCCCAGAGATGGTCTGTTTTGTACTTGCCTTTAAATTTAAGGCCATCAGGACCACCAGAACCTTCAAATTTAAGCAGTAACGATCTTGGAGGAAATTTATCGGGATCCAGCTTGCCCTTAATAAGGCTATAAGCAGTACGATCGAACTTCTGATGCGTGCCGATAGAATTAAGCATCTTGCCTCTAGTGAGATGACTAAAAAAACCTGAGTTCATTTGATAAGACTTCCTTCCAGGACAATAGTCATGATGACTGGTAAGTTATTTTGTAGCATATATTTACGAGTGTCCCTTGTTTAGCAATTCTTTTGGAGAATTAGGCCCTAAGCTCAACTAGTCGAGTGAGGTTATGCTCTTTAATCTATTAATCTTCTCGCCAAGTTGGGGGTATTTTAACAGATTATGCTTACTTATAAAAGCCTGGGCCGAAGACTTGACCTCCGAAACCAGATCTAGGTCGAATATGTCAGCCATCCTGAGGTCCAGAAGTCCATGCTGGGCAGTACCATATATTTCTCCTGGACCTCGAGACTCTAGATCTATCTGGGCTAACCTGAACCCATCGCTAGTTTTTTCTAGCGCTTTTAGGCGCTTAATGGCATTAGGGCTCTCGGAAGATGTAAATAGATAGCAATGAGACTGCTGCTGACCCCGGCCTACTCGCCCCCTGAGTTGATGAAGAGCTGCCAGACCAAATCTTTCTGCCCCTTCTATTAGCATTATAGTTGCGTTGGGCACATCGACACCAACCTCAATAACAGATGTGGCTACCAACATGTCTAGCTTGCCGGCTTTGAATTGATCCATAATAGCTACCTTTTCGCCTGACTTCAGCTTGCCGTGCACCAAGCCGATTCGTCGGTGCCTGAATACAGTATTCTGAAGCGTCCGGAACTCACCTTCGACGCTCTTTACCCCTAGTTTATCCGAGTCACTTACTAGCGGGCAAACAACATAAACTTGTTGGCCCTGGCCGATTAACGAATCGATATGCGCATAGACATGCACTCTGTCGATCTCCTTGACCAACTTTGTAGTTATTGGTTTTCTACCAGGAGGCAGCTGATCTATTATTGATACATCAAGATCGCCATAGACAACTAGTGCCAAGCTTCTGGGAATCGGTGTTGCTGTCATTGTTAGAACATGGGGCATATATTCCGCCTTAGCTTTAAGAGTGGTGCGCTGATTTACCCCGAAGCGATGTTGCTCATCTACTACAACCAGGCCCAAGTTCTTATACTCTACATCCTTACCGATCAATGAATGCGTTCCAATAACGCAGTCGACTTCACCTGAACTAATCTTGCTTAGTACCTCATTGCGCTGTGATTTATTCATGTCTGATATTAATAAACCAACCTTTACCCCCAGCCTGGAAAGGAGTTTTTCAGCGCTCTGGAAGTGCTGACGGGCCAATATCTCTGTAGGGACCATTATCGCAGCCTGGTAGCCAGCCTTAATAGTCATAACTGAGGCCATCAGGGCAACTAAAGTTTTGCCACTTCCGACATCACCTTCGAGCAGTCTATTCATGGGTTTTTGGAGGCTGATATCTTTTAGGATAGTATGTGCCGACTTCTTTTGGGCATTGGTCAATTCGAAGTCTAAAAGTCCGACGAACTGCCTAGCGACCTCAGTACTATAATTTATCTTAACCGCCGGTGATGTCTTGATATTATTTTTAATAATTAATCCAGTTAGGACCAATTCAAAAATTTCCTCAAAGCTGATTCGTCTTTTGGCAATCTTTAATGCCTGCTCGTTAGGCGCTAAATGTAGTAACCGTATAGCCTCAGATATGGGTATAAGCTGGTGCTGGCTAATAATTGGGGCTGGCAATACATCCTTCAGCTCACTTGCTGATTCAAGACACTGAAGCATTAGCTTTCTTATTATTCCTGAATTAAGCTGTTTAGTCTCTGGATAAATAGGGACGATGTCTTCTCGGCCTGCGTTGATGGGGCCAGCCTCGAAGGTTGGGGACTGAAGACTAATGTAGCCGTTCTTGTACTCATAGTTCCCTCTAAACCTATGGACACTATTAGGCTTGAGGGCCTGGCCAATATAGGGCTGGTTAAACCAAATCGCCTTAACTGTCCCAGTATCGTCGCTTAATATAGCTTCCGTAATCGATAATCTGCTATGGCGCTGACTGCGCCTCATTGCGACCTTTTCAACACTAGCCTCAAAGCTGACCAGCCCTGGCCTGATGTTTTTAATCTTATCCACAGCCTGATAAGAATCCCACTTCCTAGGGTAGTAGTTCAGTAGATCCTTCACAGTATTTAAGCCGGCCGCCCGAAGGGCAGCTTCCAGTACTGGCCCAACCCCCTTGAGCCTTGTTAGCGAACTATCTAATGTCATAGATTATATTCTAGCATGAAGAAAAAACGATAAACTACTTCTTTATCTTGATATTAGCATACCTGCGTTTACCGAACTGCACCGTGCAGTCAGACTTGATGGTTATCTCCAAATCCTTAACCTGAAGGCTATCGAGCTTAATACCCCCCTGCATAATTACTCGCCGAGCTTCCGACTTACTGACCTTGAAAGCCTTAGCGATAACATCCAGGATGGGTGCCTCTGAGGTAGAGTATGTTGGTATAGCCTGGGGCTTATCCCCATCCCTGAACTGCGAGTTCCAGCTCTTTTCGGCACTCAAGGCTGAATTTCTGCCATTGTATCTTGCGACAATCTCACGGGCCAGACTGGCTTTAGTGTCTCTAGGGTTAGCCCCTAACGACATGTCCTTCTCGATTTGGGTAATTATATCCATGGGGAGATCAGTTGCCATCTTGAAATACACCGGGATAAGTTCATCGCGGATTGACATTACTTTGCCATACATATCTAGTGGATCATCATCTATATATATGCAATTACCCCACGAGGTGCTCATTTTGCGCCCGTCCATACCTTCTAGGATATGAAATGTCATGACGCTTTGCGGATCTAGCCCATATGCTTTTTGGACTGTCCGCCCAGCTAGCATATTAAAAAGCTGGTCGGTGCCCCCAACTTCTAGATCAGTGCGCATTTCCACGCTATCGTAGCCCTGGAGCAGGGCATACAAAGTTTCGTGCAGACCAACAGGCTTATTAGACTTGATGCGTTTTGCGAAATTCTCACGCTCGGTCATCTGCTGGATGGTAAACAAGCTAGTAAGCTTGAAAAACTCCTCTAAGTGCATCTTATTGAACCAATCCCCATTCTGGAACACTTCAACCTTGTCCATATCAAGTATCTTAGACAACTGGGCGTGGTATGATTTGAAGTTGTTCGTCACCTCCTCATTGGTGAGCATCTTTCGCTCAGATTCCTTATCGGAAGTATCGCCAATTTGGGCTGTAAAAGTACCTGCCACAAAAGTTATTATATGGCCTAATTCCTGGAATTGTCTGAGCTTCCAAAGTGGAACGGCGCGACCAATATGAATACGGCTGCCAGTAGGGTCTATGCCTAGCTTAATTCTTAGTTTAGTTTTTGATTTAAGTTTTTTTTCGAGCTCACTGCGTACGATCAGGTCTTCAACATTTCGAGTTAGTAAATCGTTTATTATGTCTTTAGATTTCATATTATTCCTTGAATATTAATTAATAAAAAATAATTTGCGGGCTCTAAGCGGTAGAGCCATTTGAATAATATGAGTGTAGGTTACTAAATAGTATGGTTTGCATATCTGTCACATTATACCAATAATAGCGTTTTAATGTAATGATGATTAAGACCAATTATTATTTAACTCGTGGTATAATTTAAGTTAAGTTTATGGCTAAAAAACGCGCTAGTAAAATACCCCCTAACACACCTAGAAGGATCGTAAAACACTCCAAGAAGAGTCGATCTGTAAAGCCCGGTGCAAGCAAACTTGCCTTGGCCAAGCCTAAAGGCTGGGCCAAATTTCACTATAAAAACATTTTTCGTACAATAACCAGTAAAAAAGCCCTTAAGATTTATGGCGTGACCCTAGCCTTAATAATATTGGCTATAGCCGGGCTTTTTTTGTGGTTTGCTAAAGACCTGCCAAGCCCTAATAAAATTAACTCCCGAGTCAGTGCCCAAACTACCAAAATATACGATCGCACTGGCGAGAATCTACTCATTGAAGTTTATGGTGACAAAAACCGCAGTATAGTAGAGTTCGACCAAATGCCAAAGTGTATCAAGGATGCCACTGTAGCTCTAGAAGACAAAGACTTTTACAAGCAGGGCGCATTTAGCCCAAAGGGAGTTGTTAGGGCCTTTTCTGGAGTAGTCTTTAAGGATCCCTCTAAGGGGGGTGGTTCTACCATCACCCAGCAATATGTTAAAAATGCCCTGCTAACAAATGAGCGGACTTTTGAGCGTAAAATCAAAGAATTGATTTTATCTATCCAGATGGAGCAGCTGTACAAAAAAGACGATATTCTAAAACTTTATCTTAATGAGATACCTTATGGCTCAACTGCATATGGTGTACAGGCCGCTTCTAAGCAATACTTTGGCATCGATGCCAAGGATTTAAGCCTTTCCCAATGTGCCACCCTTGCAAGCCTACCTCAGGCCCCGACATACTATTCGCCCTATGGCCAAAATAAAGCCCAGTTGTTAATTAAAAAAGACCGCGTGCTTGACCTTATGGTAGAGCAAGGCTATATCAAGTCCGATGAAGCCAATACAGCCAAAGAAGTAGATATACTCGCTCAGCTTAAACCTTACAACCCCTACGCCAATGTTAAGGCTCCTCAATTTATACAGTATGCACGAGAGAAGCTAGAGGAAAAATATGGCATCAAGAGAGTAAATGAAGGTGGATTAAAGGTAATATCTACCATCGACCTAGAAAAACAAACTGTTGCCGAGGATGTATTAAAGAAAAATATAGGTTCGGTCAGAAGCTTCGGTGGGAGCAATTCGGCGCTTGTATCGGCTGATCCTAGAACTGGCCAAGTGCTATCCATGGTCGGAAGCTACGATACTAATGATCCAGACTTTGGCAGTTTCAATGTAGCCACAGCACTAAGGCAGCCTGGGTCGTCTATTAAGCCGCTGGTGTATGCTAACATGTTCAAAAAGAATTGGGGTGCAGGCAGCACGATGTATGATGTTAAAACTAATTTCGGTGGGAGCCCTGCCTATGAGCCTAAGAATTACACCAACCGCTTCTACGGAGTGCAATCGGCCAGGGTTGCCCTTGCCAGCTCCCTGAATATCCCCGCCGTAAAAGCCCTCTATATTGGCGGTATCCCGGAGTTCATATCAACCGCAAAGGACCTGGGTATTACAACCTATAACCGCTCAGCGGAAGAATACGGACTTAGTATGGCTCTTGGAGCAGGAGAAGTTCGCATGGTCGATATGGTAAACGCTTTCTCGGCCTTCCCAACTAACGGCGAACACCGCGAGCCGGTGTACTGGACTAAGATTACCGATGGCTCAGGCAAGGTTTTAGAAGACAATACTAAAGAAGATAGCAATAAGCCCAAGCAAGCAATCGACCCGCAAATTGCATATGAGATTAGCAGTATAATGTCCGATAACGCAGCCCGTTGCGTGCTGGGTGTGTTCGGTTGCAATAATCCCCTTACCCTCCCTGGAAAAACTGTTGCTGCAAAAACTGGTACATCGGAAGACTACCGAGACGCCTGGACAGTAGGCTTTACTAAACGAGTGGCCACGGTTGTATGGGCCGGGAATAATGATAATAGCCCAATGTCCCAGTCGGCTAGTATAGTCTCTGCTCCTATCTGGAACCAGTATATGAAGGAAGTTACGAAAAATGACCCAGATGAACAATTTGATAAACCAGCTGGGATCAAACAAGAAACCATTGACGCCAACACTGGCAAATCGCTCATCCAGGGTTCTAAGCCACGAACTGACATATTCCCGAATTGGTATAAAATCGAACAGGCCAAAGACTCGCAAAAGGCCACTATAGATATAGTTTCTGGTAAACTAGCTACCGATTGCACGCCTGCGGCTGCTAAAAAAGATATCATTGGCTCGCTTATCACAGCAGAGATCTCTCCGAGCGACCCTTCCTATTCGCGATGGAACCCACCAGTCCAAGCCCTGGCCAGGACCCTAGGATACTCGCAGGGCGGTAGTATCCCATCCGATAAGGATGATGTGCACTCCTGTGATGACCCTGTGCCAATAGCCGCATTATCCGTAAGCCCAAATAGTGGCAGTACTTTTACAGTTACTGCCAATACAACAGCGGGCAAATTCCCAGTCAGTAGAGTGATATTCTACATGGACGGTAATCAGATAGACTCCAAATCTGGTGGCGGCCCCGGGTTTGCTACTACCATAACCCCATCTTCTGGAAGCCACACTTTTAGTGCCGTGGTAACTGACGAGGGGCTATACTCTGGCACTAGCAATACCGTTACCGTCAGCGCTACAGGAGCTGGTGGTGCCAATCTTAGTTGCTCGGCTAGTAACTGCATATTTACTCTGACAGCAAGCGACCCACCTAACTCCCAGCTCTATGTTGGCGGTGTAGCCTTTGGTAGTCCGAAGCCGGGTTCTCCAGTAAACTGGAATATCTCCCCTAGCTTATGGAATGGGGTATCTGGATCTAGCTCCAATGTAAAACTAGTTTATACAAATAGTGCTGGCACCAAGACAATCTACCCATAGATAAAACTATGCCCAGATGAACTGGAAATAGTTATTTAGCTTTTTTATGCCTTGTGCGATCTACCTGGGGGTGACTAGCTCTGGGTGAGTAGTGCCTTGGACTAGCTGAGCCAGACTTTGCTGTTGGCGTTGCAAATATCATTTTGCCGGCCACCGTCTGGAATATCCTGGTGACTTCACACTCTACATCCTTACCTATCAGCTTATCTCCCTTATCGACAACTATCATAGTACCATCTGGTAAATAACCAACTCCTTGGTTCTTTTCCTTACCACCCTGAACAACATTAACCTTCATAATTTCACCTGGCAGAACCACGGCTCTTATTGAATTAGCCAATTCATTGATATTTAGTATTTTAACACCCTCGATAGTAGCAACCCTATTTAAGTTATAATCTGTAGTTAAGATATTTGCGTCGTATTTTTTAGCTAGATATACCAGCTTATGGTCAACTTCCTTAACATCTTCGGGGTTGTCCTCGATAATTTCAAGGTGAAGATTATCGTTTAGCCTCATTTCATTGAGTATCTCTAAGCCACGCCTACCTCGTCCTCTGCGAAGCGGGTCCTCGCTATCGGCGATGTTTTGGAGCTCAGCCAATACGAATCGGGGAACAATAAGTGCGCCGGGTATAAAGCCAGTGGCAACAATATCTCCTATACGACCATCTATTATGGCTGAGGTATCAACCAGTATGCGTCGTTGATTTTTATCTAGCTTTAGAGGCTTGAGCTTATCATCCTTAGTTTTCTTATCGCCTTTTTTTGGTAGTAATGCGTCTAAAAATTCATGCTTAGAATAAAATAAAACTGCCATGAATATTGCCAAAAGAATTGTTACTACTGTTGGCAGATACTGCCCATAGGGATCAGAGAGAGCCGATATGGGGGTGGCTAGCAGGGATCCTATGAGGCTCCCAAATAGTGCACCAATCCCTACTAGTATTAGCTTTTGTGCGCTTAATTGAGCCAAGCGATAGGCGGCTAGAGCCGCTATTAGTGATAATGATAATATTAATTCTACTATAAGCATTTTTTTATATTCCTTACTTTAATGATTTTATTGCATCGGCAATTGTTCTAACCCCGATGCAGCCAGTTCCGCTGACGCTAGCTGGGACAATAGCCTTACCAAAACCTAACTTCTTGGCTTCCTTAAGCCTAATACTGGGCATATTTACAGATCTGATCTCACCACTAAGTCCAACTTCACCGAATACCACTGACTCCGAATTGATTACTTTTCCGCTCGACGCGGATGCTATGGCCAAAATAATTGCTAGATCAATAGCTGGCTCAGATAGCCTGATACCACCAACGATATTAACATAAACATCCTGACTACTCAAGTTGACCCTGCCTCTTTTTTGCATCACAGCGCATAGTAAGCCAAGCCGATTAATATCGAACCCATCTGCTACTCTCTTGGGGTACCCAAACACGCTCGGGCTTACAAGGGCTTGGACCTCCACTAATATTGGCCGGCTGCCCTCCATGCCAACATATATTACGCTACCTGGCAGCTCCTGCCTTTCTTGCAATAGTGCCTTGGATGGGTTACTGACTGCGGTTAGACCCCCCTCAGTCATCTCTAGCATGCCAATCTCATTTGTAGCACCAAATCTATTTTTTACACCCCTAAGTAACTTTAGAAGGCCATATCTTTCACCTTCAAGGTATAGGACTACATCGACTAAATGCTCCATAAGCCTTGGGCCAGCTACATTACCTTCTTTGGTAACATGGCCAATTATTATAAAGGAAGTATTCGTGCTTTTTGCGGCCCTAACCAGGCTATTGGTATTGTTTGTTATTTGGCTTGTCGTTCCGGCTGCCCCACTAAGTTCCTGGCTAGCCATCGTTTGGATTGAATCAACTACTATTAGTTGGTACTTACTAGATTCGGCATGAGACAGAACATCCTGGATATCGGTCGTTGCCAAGAAATCGAAGTCTGTATGTAGCCCCTTGAGCCTGCTTCCTCTTAGCTTTACTTGCGATGCAGATTCCTCGCCGCTAATATAGAGAACCTTGTAGGACTTAGCTATCTCGGCAGCAATCTGTAATACTAGGGTAGACTTACCTATGCCCGGGTCGCCTGCCAATAACACTAAGCTACCAGGCACAATACCACCCCCTAATACGGAATCTATCTCGATGTTACCTGTGCTAATTCGGCTTTTACCAGAAGATGAAATTTCATCGAATTGTTCTGGCTGGTGAGCCTGACTGACAGATGACCTAGATTTTAATCCACCAAGCGAAACGGACTCAACTAGACTGTCCCAGGCGCCGCACTGCATACATTTGCCACCCCACTTACTAGTTATAGCGCCGCAGCTTTGGCAGGAGAATTGTTTTGTTGATTTGGCCATAGTTAAAGTATACACCCCTTTTAATATACGAACAATCTACGAACAGACTTAGGAGGCTCTTACCTTAAGCTCTACCAGCCCATCTTTCGCCGATACTTCTACGATATCACCGGGCTTGATCATGCCATCGACAATTTCCGTAGCGAGCTTGTCCTCTATTAGCCTTTGGACTGCTCGTTTCATAGGCCTTGCGCCATTTTCCATGTCGTAACCCTGCTCTAAGAGCAATTTCTTAACACCAGGCTTGAACTTTAACTTTACTTCTTTAGCATCGAGCCTATTAGCTAAGTCCTTTAACTGTAAATCGGCTATTTTCTCGATGTCGATTCTCGATAGCGCTTTAAACACGACAACATGATCCACCCTATTTAGGAATTCTGGCCTAAACTGTTTTTTAAGTTGCTTCGTGATCTTTGCTGTCATTTGCCGATGTATCTGCTTTAGGTGCCTCTCTTCTTTGGGTGTATCTGTAGCGAAGCCGATTTCAGCTTCCTGGGCTAATACTTTCGCACCGACATTACTTGTCATTATTATTATGGTATTCGTAAAATCAACTTTTTTACCTTTAGCATCTGTGAGCACACCATCCTCTAGGACCTGCAAGAGTATATTGAATATATCTGGGTGGGCTTTCTCTATTTCGTCAAACAAGACAAGGCTATATGGCCTGCGTCTTACTTTTTCTGTTAGCTGGCCAGCGTCCTCATACCCAACATAACCTGCGGGAGCCCCTACCAGACGAGACATATTATGCTTCTCCATGAACTCACTCATGTCTACCTTTATCATGGCGTCTTTGTCGTCAAATAGCTCTTGAGACAATACCCTTGCGAGTTCTGTCTTCCCGACTCCAGTTGGCCCAAGGAACATAAAAGACCCAATTGGCTTAGATGGGTCGCTAATGCCAGTTCGATTGCGGCGAATAGCCTTTGCAATTAAATCTACAGCCTCGTCTTGGCCGATGACCTTAGATTTAATTGATTCATCTAGGTTTTTTAGGGTGTCGGTCTCGAACTTGACTAGCTTGGCAATCGGTATCCCGGTTGACTGAGCAACAACCTTGGCGATGTCATTAGCTCCGACCTGAACTTTAGCTATTTTATTATTCTTAGATTCCGCCTCATTGAGTTTTTGCTCTATAACACTAGCCTCTGATTTGAGCCTAGCGGCCTGTTCGAAGTCCTGATTGTAGACGGCATCATCAATCTGTATCAAAACCTTTTCAAGCTGCTTGGATAAATTTTTGCCGCGACCGTCAGTACTAGATCGCGATATTCTTGCCTGGGATGAAGCCTCATCCATTAAGTCAATTGCTTTGTCTGGAAGGAACCTGTCGGCTATATAGCGTTTAGCTAACTTTGCAGCTTCTTCTATGGCTTCATCTGATATTTTTACACGATGGAATTTTTCGTATCTGGGCCTTAAGCCCATCATAACTTCGATGGTTTCCTCAACCGTTGCCTCAGGAACTATGATAGGCTGGAATCTCCTCTCCAGCGCAGTATCCTTTTCTATGTACTTTCGATACTCATCCAAAGTAGTGGCTCCTATTGTCTGGACCTCGCCACGAGATAGCGCAGGCTTTAGTATATTGGCAGCATCTATAGCCCCCTCAGCGCTTCCAGCACCTACTACATTATGAAGTTCATCGATAAATAATATCACATCTTTAGATGCCTTAACTTCATCTATTATCTTCTTAAGTCTTTCTTCGAACTCTCCGCGAAACTTTGTGCCCGCTATAACAGATGCCATATCGAGCATCATTAGCCTTTTACCAATAAGCATCTCGGGAACTTTTTCGTCCACTATTCTCTTGGCTAGGCCTTCGACTATAGCAGTTTTACCAACACCTGGCTCTCCTATTAGAACTGGGTTGTTCTTGCTGCGCCGATTTAGTATTTGAATCATTCGGTCTATCTGAACTCCCCTGCCGATAACTGGGTCTAGGGACCCCTTAGAGGCTTTCTCGGTCAGATCAATACCAAAATGGTCAAGCGCTGGTGTCTTGGTTTGCTTGGAGCCTTTTCTGGCACTACTAGATTGTGGTATCTCAACCTGTGAGGGTTGGGAGTTGAGGTACTCTTCGAGCTCAGCCCGAACGGTACCTGGAGCCACCTGCATATCTTTCAAAATAGTAATAGCTCTAGAATTTTTTTGGCTCAAGATTGCAAAAAGCAAGTGCTCTGTTCCGGCGTATGGCTGGCCATATTGCTGGGCAATGCGCAGAGCAGAAGTTATGGTTTGTTTGGCTGTTTCGGAAAGCTCAATAGCGTTAGCGTGGGTGGATGTCTGGATGCTATGCTTTGGGCTAATTGGAACATTATCTATCCTAACCCCCATATCGGAAAGTAATCTAGCGCCAATGGAGCTTTGGGCTTTTAGCATCCCCAGCAAAAGATGCTCGGTACCTATATAGTTAGAGTCCATATTTATCGCTAAGAGGCCAGCATTCTCCAGGCTCTTTCTTGCGTTTAGAGTGAATCTATCAAAGTGGCTTAAAAAATCTTCTTGCATTGCTCTTGTCCTTTCTTACATCTTACCAAAGTTTTAGGTTTTTAGCTGCCTTTCGGGCTGCCTTGTGGCTTTTCTTCGGAGGTAGAATCTGGCTCTGGAGTTGCCTCAGAATCGCTGATTGCTGAAATCAAAGACTCCTCAATGTCGGCAGTCTTTTTAGGCTTAGGCTGATCTTGGATTTCCTTAGCGGTCTGCTCTATGCCAGAATCATCTGAGCCATCTATATCCACATTCCATCCAGTCAGCTTGGCAGCCAATCTAACATTTTGGCCAGCCTTGCCGATTGCTAGACTCAGCTGATCCTCGGGGACCTTTACTAGGGCTTTTTTATTTTCTGCGTCAATCTTGACACTTATGACCTTAGTTGGCGATAGAGCGTTGGTAATATATTCCGCAGGGTCATCGCTATAGGCTATTATATCTATTTTTTCTTCACCGAGCTCACTCATCACGGACTGGACCCTACTGCCTCGACCACCCACAAATGTGCCTACTGGGTCTACACCATCAGAGTTTGACTTTACGGCTATCTTGGTTCGAGCCCCAGCCTCTCTAGCAATATCCGCGATCTCAACATTGCCATTTTCTATTTCTGGCACCTCCAGCTCAAATAATCTGCGCACCATATCAGGGTGCGTCCTGCTTACAACGATCTGAGGACCACGGCTGGTTTGTTCGGCTCTGACCACGAATACCTTTACCTTTTGCCCTGGATAGTACTTTTCATTTGGGATCTGGTCATTAGGGAACATAACACCGGTTGCTCTGCCTAAATCAATATATACATTCCCATTCTCAAAGCGCTGCACTATAGCATTAATCAGCAAGCCCTCTTTATCGCTAAATTCACTAAATACTACATCGCGCTCGGCCTCTCTGATGCGCTGCACAATAACCTGCTTAGCTGTCTGGGCCGCTACTCTACCAAATTCTTTACTCTCCTCTTTAAGCTCGAGCATATCTTCGACTTTGGCATCTTTTTTAATTTTCTTAGCATCTGCCAAAGATATTTGAACCATTGGGTCTTCGACCTGTTCAGTCACTTCCTTGGTAATATAAATTGTTGCTTCGCCATTATCGTTGTTTAGTTCGGCCCTAACTTCTTGCTCTTTATCACCGAAGTCTTTTTTGTAGGCTGCTACAATAGCGGCCGATATAGCTTCCAGCACCATATCTTTAGATACGCCCTTCTCTTCACATATTTGTTCTATTGCTGATAAAAATTGATTTTGCATAATTCTCCTATTAAGATGTTATTAAGTTGTACTGCAGTCCCTCTGAACAAAAAAGCCGGCACTTCAAAGAGGCAACCGACTAAGTTATTTAATACAGACTATGACACTATTTTAGTACCAATAGCAGGTATATGTCAATAGCAGCTGATGCTAATTAACTGCGTCTAGGATGTGCTCGATAGCTCCTTGGCCATCCACCGATATAACATCTAGCCTTGGCTGTAATGATTCGGGCTGAGGATTGATAGATAGCCAATATTGAGCTGCATTCCTGAGCCGCCTTTGCTTATCTTTTGAGATAGCCGACAGGCCGCCGCCAAAGCCCGAATTGCTTCTATATTTAACCTCCACAAAGCAAATATACTCAACATTTTGAGCAATTATATCGATTTCACTAAATCTATTGCGGTAATTCCTTTCAATAATGCTATAGCCGATACTAGCTAAATACTCGGCTGCTAATGCCTCTGCCTTGAGCCCAATGGCAGTAGTATTTTTCATAGATACTTTCCGCAGAAGCTAATTCGGTGGAGATCAGTTATACCAATACTCCTAATTGTAGTTATGTGCTGATTTGTGCCATAGCCAACATTATTGCGGAGCCCATAGCCTGGATATAAATTATCCTGCTCATGCATAAACTCATCTCTTGCGAACTTAGCGACTATACTAGCAGCCGCAACACAGGCAACCTTAGTGTCTGCCTTAACTACCGATACTGCGCACGAGTAATCATCCAGATAGTTATAATTGCCATCTAAAATAGCTATACTAAATTCTACCTCCATGCCCTCTAGGGCTCTTTCGTAGGCTAGTACCACCGCTCTTGTAAGACCTATTTGATCTATCTCTACATTACTTACCCAACCCAAGCCATACGCCACAGATTCTTTTCTAATCAGGAAAGCCATTTCAGCCCTGCGCCTAGGACTTAGCAGCTTGGAGTCAGCCAATCTATAAGAGAAGCTACTAGGCAATATCACAGCTCCAGCAACCAGTGGGCCAGCTAAGGAGCCTCTCCCCACCTCATCTATTCCAGCTATAAGATTATAACCTTGCCGTCTAAGGGTGTTTTCGAGTCTTTTTGTTGCCATTGGTATCATCAAGCCCCCTCTATGATTAAAACTACTGCATGCTTGCTTTAAGCAATAGCTTATAATTATCAGTAATTAAAAAATGGCCTCACTAGGCCATTTTTTAATTACTGATAGCTGTGATAGCCAGCCTACTATTTCTTCTCGGCCTTATCAATGCCTGCTTCAAATTCTTCAGCTGGGAGCTGAGCCTCATCCTGCCCGTCAGTATTGATCTTTTCATCTGCAGGCTTGGATTTAGGTGCTTCGTCATTGCTAGGGTCATCACTAGAGGCTTGCTTGTTTTCTTTCTTTGCTAGATCTTCGGTACTCTCATCTACTTGGTTTAGCTCATCGTTATTTTCCGATACTACCGAGCCATCGATCTTCGGCTGATCCTCTTTAGTAATTTCAGGCTGGATGCGGTCGTCGGCGTCGTTGACGGCATTTCTGTCAAAGTCTTGCTCTGCCATACGGGCAGACTTACCAGATCTAGATCGCATATAGCTGAGTACTGCTCTTCGAACTTTACTCCTCTTTGTGATTTGTATTTTAACAACATTAGGGCTGTGTACGAACCAACTCTTTTCTACTCCAACACCAGATGCTACCTTTCGGACGGTGATAAATGCTCCTACGCCACCAGTTCTGCGGAAGCTAATAACTAGCCCCTCGAAAATCTGAATGCGCTCTTTCTTGCCCTCTGTGATTCTTTGGTGCACTCGAACAGTATCCCCGGCTCTAATGTCGGCGATCTTCTGCTTTACGGAGCTCTTTTCTATGGCTGATAGGGCTTCTTGCATAACGAAACAATTCTAACATAGCGGGCTAGATCTGGCAATAGCTGGAGTAACCAGTGTCTAGCCAGCACTACTAGGAACTTCATCCTCCAAGACAACATTTCCAGACCCAGCTATTGAGGCTAGCGCTGATATCAGCTTATCGTCTACTAGAACCCTATTGGGCAATTTTAACTTTTGAGCCGATTTTACGAATTCGAGCGTTACTATGCTCTCCCCTGGGTGGGCATCCAGTAGATGCTTGATTCGCGTTAGCTCGGTAGTATCGTGTAGAGATTTAAGAATAATTGCTATGCTAGCGACATTTTTAGGGGCAGTTCTTTGCTTTGGAGCAAGCCATTTGCGGGCCGTGTCGGCGTTTAGGACTTTGGCATTATCAGCCATAACCTTCACTTCATCCGTTGGTCTTCCTTCGCGGTCCTTGGCATTAACCTTTCCTATAACCTCAATAATATTGTCCAAAGCCCAAATACCCTCTTGCCTCTGGAAGGTTCGGGGAAACACAATTAATTCTATGTCACCATCGAGTGTCTCTAGGGTGACAAATGCCATTGGGTCATTGTTTTTGGTGTATATTTTACGCATGGCCGTAACAATTCCCCCGATAGCAATCTGCTTACCATCATCCTGCTTGGTGAAATTCTTGATGGATTGGGTCTTGTGCTTCAGATAGTTTTTGAAATCATCCAGCGGATGAGTGCTCACATACAGACCTAGCAGTTCCTTTTCCCAAACCAGGTGTTGCCTAGGGTCGATCTTGCCGGAAGGTGAATCCATACTTATCGCAGGGATTTCTTCATGCAAATTAAGGGTGCCGAATATGTCAATCTGGCCAGAGAGGGCATTTTTTTGGACTCGGCTAGCATAAGAAGTGACCTTGTCGACATTACAAAGCAGGGTATCTCTATCTCCAAGACTATCGAAAGCACCACACTTAATTAAGCTTTCCATTACTTTCTTATTTACAACAGTAGCATCTACCCTTTGGGCAAAATCTTCAACGGATTTAAAGTTACCTTCCTTTTCTCTAGCTTCTATAATCTTCTCTATTGGGCCACGACCAACATTTTTTACCGCTCCAAGGCCAAATCTTATATTTCCTGTCTTAGGTACCACCGCGAATTCCATATATGACTCATTTATATGCGGTGGCAAAACCTCCAAGCCCATTTTGCGGCATTCTGCGACTTCGATTGCAATCCTATCTAGGTTGTCGTGATCACTAGTCAGCAGGGCTGCCATAAATGCAGATGGGTAGTGACTTTTCAGGAAGGCTGTCTGTACAGATATTAGGGCATAGCAAGCAGCATGGGACTTATTGAAGCTATAGGCCGCGAAGTCCTCTAGGCCCTTCCAGAGGTCTTCTACGAATTTTTGCTCGGTATTAGATACGCTTATAGCGCCATCAATAAACTCCTTTTTCATCTTAGCCAAAACAGCTGGGTTTTTCTTTCCTATACCTTTGCGTAAAGTGTCTGCCTGGCCGCCCGTGAAACCACACAAGTCCTTGGCGATTTGCATCACCTGCTCCTGATATACGATGATGCCATATGTTTCTTTAAGGGCAGACTCCATCTTGGGGTGGCCATAAGCCACTAGCTTTGGGTTATGCTTTCGATTAATAAAATCCTCAATCCATTGCATCGGGCCTGGTCTGTAGAGAGACACCATGGCTATAATATCTTCGAACTTATCAGGCTTTAAGTCTCTTAAATAACGCTTCATCCCAGCCGACTCTAGCTGGAATACTCCAGTTGTATCACCATTACTAAGCAGCTCGAATGTGCTTTTGTCATCAATCGGTATCTGATTTATATTTATTTCTTCGCCATATACCTTTTTAATAATTCTGAGGGCGTTCTTAATAACCGTTAGGTTAGATAGACCCAAGAAATCGAACTTCAAAAGGCCTAAGTCCTCTATCGGATTCATAGAATATTGGGTGGCTATGCCCCCTTTGCTTGCTCTAGTTAATGGAGTGTACTCAACTAACGGCTCGGGCGCTATGACCACACCTGCGGCGTGCGTACCAGCATTTCTGATAGTCCCCTCGAGCTTTATAGCTATGTCGATAACTTCCTTAGCTCTCGGATTATTATTATATTCCGTTCTTAGCTCTGGGTTCTCTAGTATCGAAACTTTTAGGGGTATATGTCTACCCTGAACGGGTGCAGGAATACTCTTAGCTATAGCATCTACCTCGCCGTATGGCAGTCCTAATACTCTGCCTGTGTCGCGCACTGCGTTTCTGGCCGCCATCGTTCCGAAGGTGATTATCTGGGCTACTCTCTCTTGGCCATACTTTTGAGTTGCATATGCAATTACCTCCTCTCTCCTGTCGTCCGCGTAGTCCATATCTATATCTGGCATACTAATCCTTTCGGGGTTGAGAAACCTCTCGAAGAGTAAGCCGTATTTAATAGGATTTATCTCGGTAATATTTGTGCAATATGCGATTATGCTACCTGCTGCGCTACCTCTGCCAGGGCCACATACTATACCTTGGTTCTTGCTCCAATTGATTAAATCCGCCACAATTAGCATATAGCCTTCATAGCCCATTTGGGCTATCACCTTCAATTCATACTCAATCCTATCGAGAATGACGCTATCTAACTTTGGCGATACCTTATCCTCAGTCATTTTGTCTAAATTTCCCTCAGGGATGTCAGTAAACCTATTGGCAGCCCCCTGATAGACTAGTTTGCGTAAATAACTTTTTTCTGTTTCTCCTTTAGGGACGCTGGGAAAGGTGGGGATGAGTATTTTGCCTAGTTCGATCTCGATATTACACATTTTGGCTATCTTAAGGGTGTTGGTAATAGCCTCTGGACAATCTTTGAACCTATCGCGGAAGAAGCTACCAGGCTGAACCGATAAATCCATATCTAATTTCATCCGCCTAGGATCCTCCAATTTAGAGCCGGTCTGAACACAAAGCAATATATCGTGAGGGTAATGGTCGTCTACGGTTGAATAGTGGCAATCGCCAGTGGCTACCAAGCCTATAGACATCTGCTTAGCAATTTTTCTTAATCCAGCGTTTAGCTTCTTCTGGGGCTCCCAATCGATATGTGGCTGCATCTCTAAATAATAGTTTTCCTTACCGAATACACTTTTATACCACTTTGCTATATCCAAAGCTTGTTCATATTGGTCATTGCTTATCAGGCTCCCTAGCTCACCGCCTAGGCACCCTGAGAGCACCACTAGACCATCCGAATACTTTTCCAGAAGATCATGGTCTACTCTGGGCTTATAATAAAACCCTTCGAGGCTTGCAATAGTGCTAAGCTTCATTAAATTCTTGTAGCCAGCGTGGTTTTTTGCTAGCAGTGTTAAGTGATAAGGTTTTCTATCTTCGGCCGAGTTCTTATCGGTGTGCTTCCTGGGGGATACATAGGTTTCCAGGCCGATGATAGGTCTTATGCCTCTGTCTTTACAGGCTTTGTAGAACTCAATCGCTCCCCCGAGCGTGCCGTGGTCGGTAATTGCCACCGAAGACTGTCCGATCTGCTCTATCCTATCGATCAGCTGGGGAACTTTTTGAAGGCCATCTAGTAGGCTGTAATGTGTATGGTTGTGTAGATGTACGAAGTCAACAAAGCCAGGCTCGTTTCGGGCCTTACTAATAACATCATTACCAACTCCGCTAGCAGACCCCTCCATTACTAACCTCCTTATTTAAAAACCTAACTACTTTGTAGTAGTCTGGTAGCCTTGTCCTAATTGGCTTATGAAATCTCCGATAATTGGTAGCCCCCCAAAGCTAGCCACCAAATAACCCAACAAAACTACAGCTAAGGCCGCCCCCAAAACACCTGCAAACCCCCTAATGAAACCAGCCTTAAAGTTAAGCCAGTACAATTTTTTCTTATCATGCAATAGCTCTAACACTTGATCTAACGAGATAACGCTATTTACCTCTAATTTGTTTGTTTTATTTTTATCAGCCATTATTTACTATTCGAGGTCTTGCCCCCAGCCTTAGGAGGGGTTCCTTTGCCTACCTCGTTTACAGCAGATTTGACTATTCTGCCTGTGGATTTACTGGCTTTCTTGGCGTACTTCCTGGCATCATTAAGAGCCTCAGATCTGTAAACATCTAGCTGGTCGATAAGCGATTTGCCTTCTTGCATCATCTTGTCGACCTCTCTGGCGGCTACCTTGGTAACTCTTTTGCCCGATTTACTAAACTGCAGACTCTTGGTCGTAAGCTCTGACTTAAGCGATTCTGCTCTTGCTATCATGGCCAGTTTTCTGTCTTTGGCATCACCTGTTAAATTTTCGGCTTGCTGCTTTGCAATCTTTATTTTTACATCCATGTCTAGGCTTATTTCTTTGGCCTTATTGGCAATATCATCCCTTAGCTCTTTACCGGCTTTTGGGGCAAATAGTAGAGCCAGGGTACCAGCTACCGCGGCTCCGATTGCTGCTCCTGTAATAAATCTACCTTTCTTGCTACTCATCGCTTCTTGCCTGACTTTTTGCCATAATGGCTCTTAAGATACTTCTCTATCATAAGGGCTACTACCCCTGGGTTAACCACGGCACTTCTAACATTATCCACTAGCTCGGCGGCCGAATCAGCACTTTCCTGGACTTTCTGAGAGGCAATTCGAACTTGCTTTGTAGCCTTTATAAGACCTATTAGAAAAACTACGCTAAAAGATATTAATATTATCAGCGAAATAGAAACTAATGTAATTAGTATAACCAGTAAATTTTCCATTTATTTACTTCCTTTCTTAGTTATTGAAGTAGCTTTCTTAATTATAGCACTGCCCATTGAAGGCATCTCTGAATTAACATGCCTATATAGTACCACCCACTCATTTTTTTCTATTAGGCTATTGGGGATTACATGCAGATGGCCTTCGCTGTCTTCAATCCTCGTCTTTCGGACATCCATTTCGCGGACTATCCCCTTGGTCTTCTGGTCTCCCGACATAACCTTGTAGCCTACCCTAAAATCCTTATCATTAGCTAGCTGAAGTCCCGAAACTAAATCGCTTACGGTCGCAGATATCCCAGACGAAAACCCAAGCAATAATATCGCGAAAGAACCGGTCAGAGCTAATGCTACACTAGTTAAGCCCAGTACCTGCAAAATCGTAATTGCGAGAAACCCCCACAATGCAACTCTAATCAAGGCTGCCATTATCTCTTGTAGGCCTAGTGGCCAGCTCGTCCATCGCAAGCCGGTGCCTAAGAAACGAGAAATAATTTTAATTGCTATAAAGCCAGCTAGCAGGATAAACAGTGCTGCAGGTATCTTAGGCAGGATATCGCCTGAGGATATTGTAGTAGTGCTTAAACCTTTTACTATGTCGTTTTGTATATTTTGCATAATTTTATTCCTTTAGTAATTTAATCATAAGTTCGTTGACTTTAGAAGGGTTAGCTTGGCCGTTAGTATCTTTCATTACCTGGCCGATAAAGAACCCCAGGACTCTTTCATTGCCAGACCGATAGTCTTTTAAGGGGCCGGGATTCTCAGAGATTACCTTGCTAATAACCGCCTCGAGCTGGCTATCGTCCGAAACTTGCTTGAGGCCCTGGCTAAGTACTAACTCCTTTGGGCTAATTCCTTTCGCCACATCAGGGAATATGTGCTTGGCTATCTTTGAGCTTATCTCGCCAGATTCAATCAAATTTATCAACTCTACAAGATTAGCACCAGAAAGCCTAAGGCCCTCTGGGCTAGCCGAAAGTTGAGACTGATAATCCCCCACTAACCAATTTATAGCTTTTTTTACTAATAACGGATCTGCCAGCAAGTCGTGAGCTTGCTGGAATATTTTTGTGGTATCGGGCTGGGACAACAGGATATCCTGCTCATCAGCACTAAGTTTAAGTTCGTAAAGCTCTTTACGGATAACTATTGGCAGAATAGATATATCTGCCTGTGCCGTCTTAATAAATTGACTAGAAATTGATAGTGGTGGGATATCTGGCTCGGTGAAGTAGCGGTAATCATTCGCATCTTCTTTACTTCTTTGCGAGAATGTTTTGGATTTAGTATCATCCCAGCCCCTTGTTTCTTGGATAATATTTTCACCCGAATCTAATACACTTATTTGTCGTTGTATTTCATAGTTAAGAGCTCTTTCGGCATTACGAAATGAATTTAGATTTTTAAGTTCTGTTCGAGTCCCTAATTGCTGCGTATCACTTACTGAAACATTAAGATCGAACTTGAAGTTGCCATGCTCCATATCTCCGTTGCAAATACCAAGCGAAGTGACAATATTGTGCACCTCCATAAGAAATCTCTTAGCCTCTTCGGCGCTTTTTATGTCAGGCTCAGATACGATTTCCACGAGCGGGGTGCCGGCTCTATTGAAATCTACTAGGCTGTAGTTGGCTCCATTGGGATGAGTGAGCTTTCCAGCATCTTCCTCTAGGTGGGCGTGGTGGATGCCGATTTTCTTGAATTTACCATCAATAAGTATC